>CAYWJH010000001.1:0-2683 GCA_964458555.1 uncultured Spirochaetaceae bacterium
GCACGCGCGCAAAATGCTCGTATTCGAGACGCTGAGGCGGCTGGGCGTGCCGCGGGCCTGGCTCAGGGCGGGAGGATACGGCGAGCACGCGTGGGAGCCGTACCCGGGGTTTCTCGCGTACGCGCTGACGCACCCGCCGCAGCGGTGACCCGCACCCCCGACGAGGAGACGATATGCACACACTCGAACCCACGATCTTCGCCTGCCCGCCTGCGACGTGGCGGGGTGCCTACTTCTGGAGCATCAACGACCGCGTAGACGAGCGCCGCATTCGCGAGCAGGTGCGGCACATGCACCGGCAGGGGCAGGGCGGGGCGTTCTACCACCCGCGCGCAGGTATGACCGACGCGTACCTCTCCCGGCGCTTCTTCGAGGGCGTCGACGCCGCGCTTTCCGAGAGCCGGTCGCAGGGGATGCTCTTCTACCTCTACGACGAGGATCGCTTCCCGTCCGGATTCGCCGGCGGGTACGTCATGGAGGCCGATGAACGGCACGCGGCGCTGCAGCTCGTCCGGACGGTCCCCGAGGGCGGCGGCGTCGCCTCCTACGACGTGGTACCCGTCGCGGCGACGACTCGCTTCGCTAACCGACCCTTTCCCAGCCTTCTCAGCGAGGAGGCGGTGGCCGAGTTCATCCGGGTTACCTACGACGCGTACGCCGCGCGCTACGGCCGGCTCTTCGGCGGCGAGATTCCGGCGATCTTCACCGACGAGCCGAACGTGCGCACCGACCGACGCGTCGTCGCGCTTCCCTGGGCCGCCGACTTCGCCGATGTCTTCCGCGAACGCAAGGGCTACGACATCGCCGACGAGCTTGACGCGCTCTTCGAGGGAGGCGGCGAGGCGCAGCGCGTCCGTTACGACTACTGGGAGGTGATCGCCTCGCTCTTCGAAAAGCGGTTCACCGCGCAGATCGCGCGCTGGTGCGACGAGCACGGCATCATGTTTACCGGGCACTTCTGGGAGCACTCCTTTCCCAACCCCACGTTCACCGGCAGCGTCATGCCGAACTACGCTCGGATGCAGGCACCCGGAATCGACATGCTCTTCCATCCCGACTGGACCGCCGGTCGGGCGGAGGTCCAATTCGGCAACAACCTCATCGCGCGCGAGCTCGTCAGCGTGGGCAATCAGCTCGGCAAGCGCCGTCTGCTCTCCGAGACGCACGGCGCCGGCGGCTGGGACTACGAGTTCTCCGCGATGAAGCGGATGCTCGACTGGCAGTTCGCCCATGGGATCAACCTCGTCTGCCAGCATCTCTACCACTACAGCCTCCGAGGCTACCGCAAGCGTGACTTTCCGCAGTCGTTCGGCGCGCACCAGCCGTGGTCCGAGTCGTACCGCCTGCTCGGCGACTACATCGGCCGTCTCAGCTACGCCGTGAGCGCGGGCACACAGCGCTCGGACGTCCTCGTGCTTCACCCCGCCGGGTCGACGTGGACCGAGTGGGATCCGCTCGCCCCGGACCCTGCCGCAGAGCCGGTGATCGAGTCGATCAACGCCGGCATCGCCGGGGTCCTCGCGACGCTGTCGTCGAACCAGATCGCGCACGACCTGGGCGACGAGCATCTGCTCGAACGCCACGGCTCGGTGGGTCCCGGGCCGACGCTCGTCGTCGGCAGGATGGCGTATCGCGTCGTCGTCCTGCCTGCGATGACCACGATCCGCACCGAGACGCTTCAGCTGCTCTCCGAATTCGTGACCGCCGGCGGGCTCGTCCTCGGTGCCGGGCGTGCGCCCGAGTTGCTCGACGGTCGCCCGGCGCCGCGGCTCGCGGGTCAGCTCGACCTCGGCGATCCGGTTTCCGGCGAAGGGCTCGCAGCGGCGCTCATCGAAGCGGGCGTGGAGCACCTTCGCGTGCACTCGGTCTCCGGTCCGAGGGAGTCGCTCTTCTACCAGCGCCGCGAAACCGATTCGGAGGAGATCCTCTTCCTCGCGAACGTCGACCGGTCGCAGAGCGTGTCGGTCGCGCTCGACGAGGAGCTCGCCGGCGGCGAACGCTGGGATCCGGTCGACGGCACGATCACGACGCTCGGTCCTCAGCACTCGGGTAGCCGGACGTTCGTGCTTCCCGCCGCCGGATCGCTCCTCGTCCGTGTTCCCGCCGCCGGCGCCCGCAGCTGCGCTGTTCACCTGCCCGAGCTGCAGTCGTACGGGTCGGTGGGTATCGAGCCGGACGCGTGGCACGTCGAGCAGCTGGGGATGAACGCGCTCGTCCTCAAGCGATGCCGCGCGAGGATGAACGACGACGAGTGGGGCGAGGAGATGGGTGTGCTCGACGCCGACGACCGTCTGCGCGACGAGCTCGGCGTCGAGCGCCGCTCGATCGGTGCGCGGCAACCGTGGATGTACTCGGACGAGGACCGCTCGGTGACCGCCGCGGTGAGCGCACGGTTCACCTTCGACATCGCGGGGTTACCCGAAGGCAGGCTCGCGCTCGCGCTCGAAGACCCCGAACGCGTCGCGATCGCGGTCAACGGCTCGGCTGTACCCGCCACCGGCGGGGAGTGGTATCGGGACGAGGCGTTCCGGCTCGTCGATATCCGTGAGCGGTGCACGACCGGCGAAAACACCGTGGAGCTCGCGTGGAGCGACTACGGCATCGACGACGGGATGGAATGGATCTACGTCGTGGGCGACTTCGCGCTCGCCGGCGCGGGGGCGCGTGAGGCCGGCGCCGCGCC
>CAYWJH010000001.1:2783-165218 GCA_964458555.1 uncultured Spirochaetaceae bacterium
TCGTGGGCGACTTCGCGCTCGCCGGCGCGGGGGCGCGTGAGGCCGGCGCCGCGCCGGCCGGTTTCGCGATCGTCTCCGCGAGTCCGCTCACCGTGGGCGAGTGGACCGCGCAGGGTAGGCCGTACTACTCGGGCTCGGCACGGTACGAGGCGACCGTCGACCTGCCCGACGACGTACCGGCGCCCGGCGAACGCGCGGTCACGCTCGAGCTCGAGGGAGTAGACGCGATCGCGGTCGACGTCGCGGTGAACGAGCAGCCGGCCGGCACGCTCGGCTGGGAGCCATGGACCCTCGACATCGGCAGCCTCGTGCACCCGGGGGCGAACCGGATCACGCTCGTCGTGCACAACTCGATGCAGAACCTGCTCGGTCCCCACGACGAGGAGGGACGACGCGGCATCGTGACCCCTGGCTCCTTCGGCGGAACCGAGGACACGTACTTCGACGAGACGAGGTTCGACGGGACCGCTCGGCTGAGGCTCTATCGGCCCGTCGGCTGAGAACGGCCCGCTCCTGCGCGCCGTGCGACGAGGAAGAGCGCGAGGAAGGCGAGCTCGGCCAGCCCTCCTGCCAGGAATACGTCGGCCGCGCTCATGGATCGGTAGAGGACCCCGCCGAGCAGCGCTCCCGTGACTCCTGCAGCGCCCATGTGGGTGCTCGAGAAGAGCGCCTGCGCGGTCGCCCGCATGCCCTTCGGCGCGAGCTCGCGCGCGATCGAGACGCCGGCGACGAGGAAGAGCGAGAACGTCAGGCCGTGCATCAGCTGGGGCAGGAGCGCGAGCAGCGGGTCGGAGATGATCCCGTAGAGCACCATTCGTACGCCCGTCCCGCCCATCGCGACGAGGATGAGCGAAAGCGGCCGCACGCGCCGCAGGAGCCGATCGGCGAGGCCGAAAACGACGAGCTCGCTCACCGTGGAGACGGCGAGCGCGACCCCTCGAAGCGTGCCCGACGCGCCGATCGAGTTCAGGTAGATGAACAGGTAGTGATGGATGAAGGTGCTGCCGGTGCCGGCGACGAACACGGTGAGGAGGAAGTACCTCCAACGCGGGTCCTTCGCGATCGAGGCGAAGCCGGAGAAGATGTCGGATCCGAGCCGTGTCCTCGGGATGCGGAGCGTGAAGCTGGCGAAGAACAGACCCACCATCAGCACGCCGTAGACGGGAAACACCGACGGCAGGCCCACCCGATCGACGACGACGCCCACGACCGGCGCTGCCACGCCCCACCCGACCGCGCCCCACAGGCGAACCCGCCCGTAGCGCTCCTGCCGGTCGCCGAGGTCCTCGAGCACCGCGTGGTCGAGCATAGGACCGACCGGGGCCACCGCGAGCGAGAACGCACCGACGACCGGGATGAGCAGCGCAAAGCTCGAGGCGGCGAGGAAGACCTGGGCGCTTGCCGCAGCGAGGAGCATCGCGAGCCCGAGGACGAGGCGGTGGCGACCGGTGGCGTCGGCAACCGCGCCCCACAGCGAGGCGCCCAGGACGCTGCCGGCCGGCCACAGCGCGGCGAGGAAGCCGAGGCGGGCGCCGGTCACGCCGAGCGTCTCGTAGTAGAGGGTGAGGACCGGCAGGACGGCGGCGTTCGCCGCGTAGAAGAGCAGGTAGACCGCGGTGCCGCGGCGCGAAGCGAGCATCCGCCTACGCTACACGAGCGCGGGCGGTTGGAAAATACCCTGTAGACAGCGGTGGTCGTTTGTACTATAGTAGTAGTACAAACGACAGGGGGTGGTGGTATGAACGCGTCGGCGATCGAAGCGAACGGTATCAGATACTCCTACGGCGAGACGCTCGCCGTGGACGGTATCGGCTTCGCGGTCCGTCCGGGCGAGGTCGTCGGGTTTCTCGGGCCGAACGGGGCCGGGAAGTCGACGACGGTCAAGCTGCTCACCGGCATGCTGCGGCCGGACGAGGGGACGATCTCGATGCTCGGTCTCGACGTCTCGCGCGAACCTTCGCGCGTGCACGAGCGCATTGGCGTGTGCTTCGAGGAGAAGAACCTCTACCTCGAGATGACCGCGCGCGAGAACCTCGACTTCTTCGCCCGGTTGTTCGGTATCCGCCGCTACGACACCGGCGCGGCGCTGCGGCGGGTGGGGCTCGAGGGACGCATGGACGATCGGGTCAAACGCTACTCGAAGGGCATGCGACAGCGGCTGATGGTCGCCCGCGCGCTCGTCAACACGCCGGACGTCCTCTTCCTCGACGAGCCGACCGACGGGCTCGACCCGGTCTCTGCGCGCGCGATCCGATCGATCATCATCGAGGAAGCACACCGCGGGGCCGCGGTTTTTCTGACGACCCACGACATGAACGAGGCAGATCAGCTCTCCGACCGCGTCGCGTTCATCAACGAGGGCCGCATCGTCGCGTTCGACACGCCGGAGAACCTCAAGCTCGAGCACGGGAGTCGTTCGGTGCGCGTACGGATTCGAGGCGAGGAAGGGGTGGACGAGCGCGTCGTCCCGCTCGGAGACGGAGAGGCGGGCGAGCTCCTGCGCAGCGTCGCAGACGATCCGCGGCTCATGACGATCCACACCGAAGAGGCGAGCCTTGAAGACATCTTCGTGAAGATGACCGGCAGGGGGCTCCTATGAGCGGCGCGCGCGAGCGCGCGAGGACGACCCGCCTGGGTGTGCTCGCGACGATCTTCCTCAAGGACCTGAAGCTCTTCGGTCGCGACTGGCTCTTCCTCGCGCTCACGACCGCGAGCGTCGTCATCTTCGTCGCGCTCTACTACGTTCTGCCAGCGGAGGTGGAGCCGGCGTTTCGGCTGGGCGTACGTGGAACGCAGCTGCGCGATGCGATCGAGGAGCTCGCCGGCGGCGAGGACGAGGGCGTGCCGCTCGAGTTCTTCGAACGGGCCGATGCGCTTCGCGCGGCGGTCGAGACCGGCGAACTGGATGCCGGCATCGACTTTCCCGATACGCTCGCTGGCGACGTCCGCGGCGGCGTACCCGTCACGGTCACCGTCTTCGTCCGGCCCACGCTTGCGCCGGAGTACAGCGGTGCGGTCTCCACGATGGTCAGGGAGATCGCGTTCGCGATCGCCGGCTACGAGTTACCGGTCGCCGAACCGTCGCAGGAGCGCGTAGTGCTCGGGCCGGACTCGGGACCGGTTCCCATGCGCGACCGGATGCGCCCGCTCTACGCGTTCATGGTGCTCATCATGGAGGCGGTCGCGCTCGGGACGCTGATCGCCTCGGAGGTGCAGCAACGAACGCTCGTTGCGGTGCTCGCGACGCCGGCGCGCGTATCGGATGTCCTGCTTTCCAAGGGGGCTTTGGGCACGCTGCTCGCGTTCACAGAGTCGGCGATCGTCCTCCTGCTCATCCGGGGCTTCGGGCCGACCCCGGGACTCGTAGCCGTGGCGCTGTTCCTCGGTGCAATCCTGGTGACCGGAGTCGCGATGATCGCCGGCTCGGCGGGCAAGGACCTCGTGGGGACCATGCTGAACGGGATGGTGATTCTCTTGCCGCTCGCCGTGCCCGCGTTCGCCGTGCTCTTCCCGGGGAGTCCGGGGTTCTGGGTGAGGATCATACCTTCGTACGGCCTCGTGCGCGCGGTGCTGGATGCGTCGGTCAACGGGTTCGGCTGGGTGGAGAGCCTCCCGGAGCTCGGGATGCTCGCCGCCTGGTGCGTCGTGATCGCGGGGCTCGGCGTCGTCGTCCTGCGGCGCCGAATGGGGGGAGTATGAAGCTGCGAAACGCGGCGCTCGTAGCCGGGAAGGAATTCGCCGTCGGGCCGCGCGGGATGATGTTCGTGTTCGTGCTCGTAGTACCGTTACTGATCACGTTGATCGTCAGGCTGGTCTTCGGCGGGTTGGCCTCGCCGACGCCCCGTCTCGGCGTGGTCGATGAGGGCGCGTCTTCGTTCGTGAGCCTCGCCGGGGAAGCGGCGACGCTCGAGGTGGAGCGCTACCCGAGCGAGGAGCGCCTGCGCGCGGCGGTAGCGGCCAACGACGAGGACGCCGGACTCGTTCTGCAGTCGGGGTTCGACGAGATGGTTCGCGGCGGGAAGCGGCCCGAACTGAGGTTCTTCGTCAGCGGCAGGGCGGACGAGGTCGATCGGTCTCTCGTCGCCGTGGAGGTGATCGACCTCGTGCGCGCGATCGCCGGCCAGCCGTCGCCGCTCGAGGTACAGACCGTCACCGTGGGCGACGTTCCCTCGGTGCCCCTCGAGGAGCGCTTCGTGCCGCTACTCGTCCTCGTCGCAGTCGCGTTCGCCGGCGTCTTCCTGCCCGGCTCGGCGATCGTGCAGGAGCGCGAGGCCGGGACGCTCCGGGCGCTGCTCGTGACTCCGGTCACCGTGGGTGAGGTGCTCGGCGGGAAGGGCGTCGTCGGCTTCGTGCTCGCGCTCGGCGTGGGCGCGCTCACCCTGCTCGCAAACGGTGGGTTCACGGGGCAGACGCTCAGTATCCTCCTCGTGCTCGTCGTGGCTGCCGTCATGTGCGTCGAGATCGGCCTGCTCGTAGGGTCGGCGGTACCGACGATGACCGCCCTGTTCAGCGTCTGGAAGTCCGGCGGCCTGATCCTGTTCGCGCCCGCGATTCTCTTCCTCTTCCCCGGAGTGCCGGAGTGGATCGCGATGATCTTCCCCACCTATTACTTCATGGGACCGCTGTACGATATCGTGGTTTCCGGAGCGTCGCTCGCAGACCAGCTCGTAGAGCTTGCCGCCGCCGTCGCGATCTGCATCGCGCTCGTGCCGCCGACCGGTATCCTCGCGATACGCATGGAGAACCGTCTGGCGCGTACGTAGGCGGTATGGTCTATGGCAGGCGGTCGGTCTGTCGCCTACCTTACCGCCATGGGCGTACGCAACCGTGATATCGCCGCGATTCTGAACGAAGTCGCCGACCTGCTCGACATCCAGGACGCGAACGCGTTCCGCGTCCGCTCGTACCGCAACGCCGCCCGCACGGTCGACGATCTGGAGGAGCAGGTGGCCGACCTCGTCGAGCGAGGCGAGGACCTCTCGTCGCTCCCCGATGTGGGAGACAGCATCGCCGAGAAGCTCGAAGAGATCGTCCGAAGCGGCCGACTGGAGCAGCTCGACGAGCTGCGCTCGCAGATGGATGCCGATGTCACCGAGCTGCTCGACATCCAGAACCTCGGGCCGGCCGGCGCGAGGAAGCTCTTCAGCGAGCTCGGCGTGACCGACGCGGAGGGCGTCGTGCGCGCGGCGGAGGAGGGCAGGATCGCCGAGCTCGACGGGTTCGGCGAGAAGACGCAGGAGCAGCTGCTGCACGACGCGAGACGCTATCTCGAACGCGGCTCGCGCGAGCGCCTTCCGCTCGGCGAGGCAGACCACGTCGTAACGCCGCTTCTCGAGTATCTGAACGCGAGCTCGAGCATCGACCGGGCGGTCGCCGCCGGAAGCTACCGACGGCGCAAGGAGACCATCGGCGACCTCGACATCCTCGCCGTCTGCGACGATCGCGAGGCGGCGATGGACGCCTTCGTCGACTACGAGCGCGTCGACAGCGTCGTGTCGCACGGCGAGACCAGGGCGACCGTTGTACTCGCCTCCGGGCTGCACGTGGATCTGCGCGCGGTAGGCGAGGAGAGTTACGGAGCGGCGCTCTACTACTTTACCGGCAGCAAGCAGCACAACATCGCAACGCGGCGGATCGCGCAGGAGCGAGACCTGAAGATCAACGAGTACGGCGTGTTCGACGGCGACGAGCAGATCGCAGGCCGCACAGAGGAGTCGGTCTTCGAGGCGATCGATCTGCCCTACATCGTGCCGGAGCTGCGCGAAAACCGTGGCGAGGTGGAGGCGGCGCAGGATGACGCGCTACCGGATCTCATCGGCCTCGACGAGATCCGGGGCGATCTGCACATGCACTCGACGGCCACCGACGGCAAGAATTCGATTCGCGAGATGGCGCGGGCCGCCGCCGAGCGGGGGTACGACTACATCGCGATCACCGACCACTCGAAGCGGGTCTCCATGGCGAACGGGCTCGACGTCGACCGGCTCGAGGAGCAGATCGACGAGATCACCCGGATCAACGAGGAGATCGACGGCATTCGAGTCTTCTCGGGAATCGAGGTCGATATCCTCGCGGACGGATCGCTCGACCTGCCGGACGAGGTCCTCGCGAGGCTCGACGTGGTCATCGCCTCGGTGCACTACGACCGCGACATGTCGCAGGCGCGCATGACCAACCGGATCGTTACGGCGATCACCGAGCACCCGGTCTCGTGCGTGGGCCACCCCACCGGGCGCATGATCGGCGTGCGCGACGCGTACCCGCTCGACCTCGGGGCGCTCTGCGAGGCCGCCGCCGACGCCGGCGTTGCGCTCGAGCTGAACGCGAACCCCGAACGCCTCGACCTCACCGACCAGGCGTGCCGGACTGCGGTGGACGCCGGGGTGACGCTTGCGATCGGCACCGACGCGCACAGTACCGCCAACCTGGCATTCATGCGCTATGGGGTGGACACCGCGCGCCGGGGCTGGGTCGGGGCGGCGAGTGTGATCAATACGCGCGGCGTCGACGAGGTGGCGAGCGCGCTCGCGCCGGGAGGCGCCCGTGGCTGACAATCGATTCGTCGACGAACCCGACGCCGAGCGGAAGCCGCCGGAGGAGCTCTCGCACGAGGAAGCCGGCGACGAGATCGACGAGCTGCGCCGCGCGATCGAGCGATTCAACCGCGCGTACTACGTCGACGGCGAACCCGAGGTCTCCGACGAGACCTGGGACCGGCTGTTCGCCCGGCTTGAGACGATCGAGGAGCGGTTCGAGGACCTGCGCGACCCCGCCTCGCCGACGCGGCGGGTCGGCGTGTCCCCGGTCGACGAGCTCGAGGACGCCGAGCACACCGCTCCCATGCTCAGCCTGAACGCCGTGCTCGAGGAGGCCGAGGCGCGGTCGCACTTCGAGGCGCTCGCCGAAGCCGCTCCCACCGAGGATCCCGTCGCGATCGCCGAGCCCAAGATCGACGGCCTCTCGCTCGAGGCCGTGTACGAGGACGGCGTACTCGTCCGCGCGGCCACGCGCGGCGACGGCCGGGTCGGCGACGACGTGACGGCGAACGCGAGGACGATCCGCTCGCTCCCGCTCCGCCTCGCAGACGGAGCGCCGGGGAGGCTCGCGGTTCGCGGCGAGGTCGTGCTGCGGCGCGACGAGTTCGTCGATCTCAATGCGGCACGCGTCGAACGCGGCGACGAGCCCTTCGCCAACCCGCGAAACGCGGCCGCCGGTGCGATCCGCCAGCTCGATTCGCGCGCGGTCGCTTCGGTCCCGCTCGACATCATCTGCTACGACATCCTCGTGATCGAGGGCGCGGCGGTGCAGCCGGAGACGCACGCCGAAGAGCTCGATCTTCTTGCAGACCTGGGGTTGCCGCTCTCCGAGCTGAACCGCGAGATCGGCTCGTTCGACGAGCTCGAAGAGTACCGCGCGCGCCTCGTCGACGATCGCGACGACCTGCCGATCGAGCTCGATGGCGTCGTGGTGAAGCTGAACGACCTCGCCGTGCGCGACGAGTTGGGCGTCCGCGACCGCAGCCCGCGCTGGGCGTTCGCGTGGAAGTTTCCACCGCGTCGCGAGCGGACGCGGGTCCGCGACATCGCGGTGACCGTGGGGCGGACCGGAAAGCTCACGCCGGTTGCGCTTCTCGACCCGGTGGAGATCGGCGGGGTGACGGTGAGCCGGGTATCGCTGCACAACGCAGACGAAGTCGAGCGGCTCGACGTGCGTCCGGGCGATCTGATTCGCGTCGAGCGCGCCGGGGACGTAATCCCCCACGCGGTCGAGCGCATCGGCGAGCGTGGTCGCGAGCGTGGTGAACCGTTCTCGATGCCCGACCGATGCCCGGCGTGCGGTACGGGGGTCGTGCGCGACGGTGCCTACCATCGGTGCCCGAACGGACTCGCCTGTCCCGCGCAGCTCGCCGGCTCGCTCGAGCACTACGGATCGCGCGAGGCGCTCGACATAGAACACCTCGGCGAGAAGACCGCAAAGCTGCTCGTCTGCGAGGAGCTCGTCGGCGATCTCGCCGATCTCTACGATCTGTCCGTCGACGCGGTTGCGTCGCTCGAGGGCTTCGCCGAGCGCAGCGCGCGGCAGCTCGTCGACGCGATCGACGCATCCCGCGAGCCCGCCTTCGATCGGTTCCTCTACGCGCTCGGGATCCCGGGCGTGGGACGGCACCTCGCGCGCGTGCTCGCGCTCGAGTTCGGCGACCTCGAGACGCTGCGCTCCGTGGACAGTGACCGGCTGCGCGCGGTGTCCGAGGTCGGCGAGGAGACCGCCCGCTCGATCGCGGGTTTCTTCTCCGACGAACGCACCCGCGAGGTCATCGATCGCCTGCTCGACGTGGGCGTCAGCCCGAAGGCGAACGGGCATCGGGCCTCGACGCTCGACGGGCTGAAGATCGTCGTGACCGGCTCGCTCGAGCGCTACAGCCGCGACGAGGCGAAGTCCGAGATCGAGCGCCGCGGCGGTCGGGCAACGTCGAGCGTGAGCGGAGAGACCGATTACCTCGTGGTCGGCGAGAACCCGGGCTCGAAGCTCGACGAAGCGCGGGCGAACGACGTTCCCGCGATCGACGAGGAGGGGTTCGAGCGGCTGCTCGAAGGCGAGCGCCCGTAGGCGTGGCCTCGCGGGGGTGAGCCCGCCTGGTCACCCGGCCTTCTGGTACGAGGGCGCGCCCGCCTCGTCGCCCCACAGCTGTTCGAGCCGGCGGACGCGACCGCAGGCGGTCTTGTAGCTGTTGTACCGCACGGGATTCTCCTGATAGTAGTCCTGGTGGTTTTTCTCGGCGCGCCAGAAGCCGTCGTTGTCGTCGCCTTCGATCACGTCGAGCGGCGTGATCCGCGTGACGATATCGCGCGAGAAGCGCCCCGACTCGTCGAGCTCACGCTTGCTCTGTTCGGCGAGGCGCCTCTGCTCCTCGGTCCGGTAGAAGATGCCGGTCCGATACGAGCGGCCGCGGTCGCAGAACTGCCCGCCCTCGTCGATGGGGTCGACGTTGCGCCAGAAGACGTAGAGCAGGTCCTCGTAGTCGAGCTGATCCGGATCGTAGAACACGCGGACGACCTCCGCGTGGCCGGTGCCGCCGCCGACGACCTCGTAGTAGCCGGGATCCGGGACGTCGCCGCCGGCGTAGCCGGATACCGCTTCGTAGACCCCCGGGACCTTCTCGTAGGCCTCTTCCATGCACCAGAAGCAGCCGCCGGCGAAGACGGCCGTCTGCGCGCCCTCCGGGATGCCCTGCTCCTCGGTCGCGGGCGCCGGGCTCTCCCCGCGGCCGCCGCTTTCGGCCTCGCTCCCTCCGGCCCCGAAGAGCGGCGCGGCCGCGAGCGCGAGCACGGTCATCACGACGACGTCGTAGCGAACTGTTCTTCTCATGAAATGAAGGTATGTCCCTCGCGCCGAGCCGGTCAAATGAGCCGGAACTCCTGCCACGTGCCGCTACTCCAGCAGGTAGTCGAGCAGGAGCTTGTTCACGCGGCCGGCGTGGCTCTTGAACACGCCGTGCCCCGCGCGCGGGACCACAACGGACTCGCCGTCGGCGAGCAGCAGCGCGGTCTGCCGCGCGATCGCCGGCGGGTAGAGCAGGTCGCGCTCGCCGTTGATGACCACCGCGCGCGCGCGTACGTCCTTGCATCGGGCGCGCAGGTCGGCCTCCGCGACGACGCGCGTCAGCCCGATGAAGTGCTCCGGATCGTCCGGTTCGCCGTAGAGACCGGGGAAGAGCCACGCCACGCTCGCGAGCACCGCCGAGCCGAACACCCCCGGGTAGAACGCGGCGATCTGCTCGCGCGCGAGCCGCCTCCACGCTCCGGCCTCTGCGTGCGCGACGGCGCGCTCGAGCAGAGCGCGACCCTCCTGCGACGGGTACGCCCCGCCGGCGACGAGCGCGAGTCGCGTGCACCGCGATCCGAGCCGGGCCGCCGTCTCGATCGCCATGGGACAGCCGGTGGAGATCCCGACCACCGCCATATCGGTCAGCTCGAGCTCGCGCGCGAGGTCCACGTAGTCGTCGGCGATCGCATCGAGGCTCATCGCATCCGCGGAACGCTCGGCGCGCCAGGCGATCGCGAGCGAGCGTTGCTCGGCGATCTGCTCGAAGGCGCCGCGGACGCCCTGGAGCCGCAGACCCTCGGGCACCCGGTGCTCCGGCTCGATTCCCGGCACGATGAGAACCGACGGCGGCGCCTCGCCCAGGACGGCGTAGGGAACACTCATGTTGGAAAGCGTCGCGTAGCCGGTTACCATGCGCCTAATATACGGGCGTACCCTCTGCGGATGCTACAATACACTCGATGATCGACGCAGTGATTGAGGCCTACCGTCTCAAGGACCAGGTGCGTACCGGCTGGCGCATGCGCGGGGTGGGCGACCCCGAATCGGTCGCCGATCACAGCTGGGGCACCGCCTATCTCGTTCTCCTCTACGCAGATGAGGCCGGTATCGACCGCGCTGCGGCGCTCGAGATCGCGACCGTCCACGACCTCGCCGAGGCGATCACGGGCGACGTCGCGACGCGGGTGCGCGAGATGAACGATGCCGATGTCGCGAGCGCGAAGCGCGCGCGCGAGGAGGCGGCCATCGACGAGCTCACGCGCGCGTACACCCCGACAGCCGCCGAACGGGTTCGTTCGCGCTGGCGGGAATACGAGGAGCGGGCGACCCCGGAGGCACGGTTCGTGCGCGACATGAATCTCATCGACATGTGCGTGCAGGCGTACCGCTACGAGGCCGACGGGCGCTACGACCCCGACGCGCCGAACCCGCATTTCCTCGACTACGCCGGGCTCGACGAGTTCTTCGCCACCACCCGACCCCGGCTCACGACGCCGCTCGGCCACGAGCTCTTCGCGGACCTCGCCCGGCGGTACGCCGCGCTGCCACGCGTGACAGCGCGGGGAGGGCCCCGGCTCGATCCCCAGGGGCCCGGCGACGGGAGGTGACGATCCCGTGCGTGGGCGTTCGCCGCGCCGAAGGCCTGCGTCGACGCCGAACGCGCGCGCGCAGTATTTTTAGCTCGATGTCTTCGCTTCGCGTCGTCCTTCCCGACCAGCTCGACCGCTCGACGATCGGTTCGATCGCCGAGGCTCGGCAGCGCGTCCTCCTCGCCGAGACCGGCTACCTGTTCACCGCGCGCACGCATCGGCGAAAGCTCGCGCTGCTCGCCTCCGCCGGGCGGCATTTCGCCGAGGATCTTCGCTCGACGGGTGCGACGGTCGAGCAGCGTACGATCGCCGAGCTCGCGCACGAGCGTCCGCTTCGCGAGCACGTGGTCGAGGTCGCGGGCGGGCACGACTGCGACGAGGTGGTCGTACTGCGGCCGGGGAGCTGGTCGGAGCTCGCCGAGCTCGAGGCTGCGGTCGAGGAGCTCGACGTTCCGCTCCGGATCGAGGAGGACGGGCATTTCCTCACGACGCCGGCCGAGTTCGCCGACCACGCCGCCGGGCGCAAGCGGCTCGTGATGGAGTACTTCTACCGTGAGGTGCGTCGGAAGCACGCCATCCTGATGGACGACGACAAGCCGGCAGGCGGCGAGTGGAACTACGACGCGGAGAACCGGGATAGCTTTCCCTCCGACGGACCGGAGGACGTCCCCGCGCCACCGGCCTTCGAGCCGGACGAGACGACGCGCGGAGCGATCGCGGACGTGCGCGATCGCTTCCAGGGCGCGCCGGGTCCGGTCGTAACGGACGAGGCGGTCGGCGAGCGCGCGTTCGACCTGCCGGTGACGCCGGCCGACGCCGAGCGTGCGCTCGACGCCTTCGTCGCCGACCGGCTGCCGTCCTTCGGCCGCTACCAGGACGCGATGTGGTCGGGCGAGGGCGTGCTCTACCACTCACACCTCTCCCCCGCGCTCAACCTGCGCCTGCTCGACCCGCGCACCCTCATCTCGCGGGCGGAGACGGCCCGGAGCGAGGGCCGCGTCCCGATCGCGGCCGCCGAGGGCTTCATCCGGCAGGTCGCCGGATGGCGCGAGTTCATGCGCGGGGTCTTCTTCCACGCCGGACCGGACTATCCGGAGCGCAACGAGCTCGACGCGCACGGCGACCTGCCCGGTTTCTTTCGCACCGGCGAGACGCGCATGCGCTGCGCGGGCGACGTCGCCGCGCGGATCGGGGAGACAGCCTACGCGCACCACATCGAGCGGCTGATGGTGGTCGGCCTCTACGCGATGCTCGCCGGGGTGGACCCCGCGCTCGTGAACGCCTGGCACCAGGAGTACCTGCTCGACGCGTACGAGTGGGTGAGTACGCCGAACGTCATCGGCATGAGCCAGTACGCAGATGGCGGTCTCGTCGCGACCAAGCCGTACGCTGCGAGCGGGAAGTACATCGAGCGGATGAGCAACTACTGCGATTCGTGCCGATTTCGTCCCGACCGCGCGACCGGCGAGGAGGCGTGTCCCTTCACCACGCTCTACTGGGACTTTCTCGCGCGCCACCGCGAGCGGCTCGCCGACAACCGTCGCATGAAGTTCCAACTGGCCAATCTCGACCGAAAGAACGCCGACGAGCTCGCGGCGATAACCCAGCGCGCGCAGGCGCTGCGCGAGGAGCACGCAGAATGAGCAGCCCCGACCCCTTCGCCGGACGCGTCACCGACCTCAACGACGCCCGGCTTCGCGACGGCGACTACGTCCTCTACTGGATGCAGCGCAGCCAGCGCGCCGGCGCGAACCACGCGCTCGAGTACGCGGTGCGCCTCGCGAACGAGCGCGAGGTGCCCGTTGTGGTCGGGTTCGGTTTGACCGCCGGCTACCCCGAGGCCTCCGAGCGCGCCTACCGGTTCATGCTCGAAGGGCTCGCCGAAACCGCGTCGGCGCTCCGCGAGCGCGGCATCGGCTTCGTGCTCCGAATCGGCGAGCCGCCGGGCGTCGCGCTCGATCTTGGGCGCGATGCGGCCGCCATCGTCTGCGACCGCGGCTACCTCTCGCACCTGCGCGAGTGGCGCTACCACGTGGGGCGAACCGCCTCGTGCCGCGTCGTGGAGGTCGAGTCCGAGCTCGTTGTGCCGGTCGAGGAGGCTTCCGGTAAGCAGGAGTACGCCGCGCGCACGATCAGGCCGAAGATCCACCGCAGGCTCGGCGAGTTCCTGATCCCGTTGCCGCAGGAAGACGTGCGCGTGCGGGCAAAGGATGTACCGCGCGGCGAGGATACCGACGACGTCGAGGGGCTGCTGCGGACGCTCGAGCCGGCCTCCACGCCGGGGGGCGTCAGCGAGTTCTTCGCGGGCGGTGCGGGCGAGGCGCACGCCCGGCTCGAGCGCTTCCTCGCCGAGCGGATCGACGACTACGAGGAGGAGCGTAGCGAACCGGGGCTCGACGTGAGCACCAACTTGAGCCCGTACTTGCACTTCGGGCAGATCTCGTCGCTGGAGATCGCGCTCGCCGTGGGCGCGCAGATCTTCGTCGCCGGGCTCGACTCGGGGTCGGCTGCGATGAAGAACCAGCCGGGCTCGGTGGGCATGCGTACCGACAGCGAGCAGCGCGCGAGCGCCCGGGACGCGCTGCTCGAGGAGCTCCTCGTGCGCCGGGGGCTCGCGTATAACTACGTCTGGTACACCAGCGGGTACGACCGCTACGACGCGCTGCCCGGATGGGCCCGCAAGACGCTCGCCGACCACGCCGGCGACGAGCGCGAGTACGACTACTCGGACGACGAGCTCGAATCGGCACGGACGCACGACGAGCACTGGAACAACGCGATGCGCGAGATGCTCGCGACCGGCTTCATGCACAACTACATGCGCATGTACTGGGGCAAGAAGGTACTCGAGTGGACCGCCGAGCCCGAACGCGCCTTCGAGCGGCTGCTCGCGCTCAACAATCGGTGGTTCCTCGACGGCCGCGACCCGAACAGCTACGCGAACGTCGACTGGGTCTTCGGGCTGCACGACCGCCCGTGGACCGAGCGCGACGTGTTCGGCAAGGTGCGCTATATGAACGCGAACGGCCTCAAGCGGAAGTTCGACATGGACGCCTACGCGGAGAAGGTGCGCCGGCTGGAGGAGCGGACGGAGGCATGAATCGTCGGCGGCCTTGCACAACCCCGGCGCTCGGTTTACGGTAGAGCAATCGTTTGCGCAGGATCTCGGCCCGGCACGGGCGGGGCAACCTCGCGAAGGGAAGGAGAGCGTATGCTGCATCGTGAACCGTTCGGCGACACCGACTTCGAGGTCACCGACATCGTCCTGGGCACGTGGAAGGCCGGCGGTACCGACTGGGGCCCGCAGAACGACCTTGCGACCGTGGAGACGATCAAGACGTGCGTCGACGGCGGGGTGAACCTGATCGACACCGCCACCGGGTACGGTATGGGCCGTGCCGAACGGGTGATCGGCTACGCGCTCAACGACGAAGGCGGCGCGAGGCGCGGGAAGGCGCTCGTGATGACGAAGTGGTACCTCTGGATGGGGCGCGACGAGGAGAAGACTCGCGACTGCAGCCCGCAGGCGCAGGCGGAATTCCTCGCCGGGTCGAAGGCCCGATTGCAGCAGGACCCGCTCGACGTCGTCCTCCTGCACCGCGACGACCAGAAGACGCCCATCGAGACGGCCTACGGGACGCTCGCGAAGTACCAGGCCGACGGGCAGATGAAGTACATCGGCGTGAGCAACTACTCGCTCGACCATCTCCGTCGGGCGCAGGCGGTCGCGCCCATGCAGAACTACCAGATCCGGTTCAGCCTGCTCGACACCGAGGCGCGCGACGACGGGCGGCTCGACTTCTGCCGCGAGAATAGCGTCTCGGTGGGCGTCTACAGCGTGCTCGGCTCCGGATGGCTCGCGCCGCGCCTGAAGCCCGGCAGCGAGTTTCCGGTCTGGGACCGGCGTCACGAACGCCACCGGGGGCCGGAGTTCGAGCGCGTGGCGTCGCTGCACGGCGAGCTGCAGAAGGTCGCCGAGCGCCACGACTGGTCGGTGACGCAGCTTGCGATCGCGTGGGTGCTGAGCCACCCGGCGGTGACGTTCGCGATCGTCGGCGCCTCCACCCCGGAGCAGGCGCATCACAACATGGCCGTCAGCGGTGGCCGGCTCGGCGACGATGAGGTCGCCGAGTGCGAGGCGCTCGTACGCGAGCACGGCGTGAAGGAGTGACTATGAGTAACCACAGAATCAAGCTGTCCAATTTCGTGAGCCCGGAACCGGAGGAGGGCGAGCTCGCCTTCCTCAAGCAGTTGGGCCTCAGATACGTCTACTCGTGGCTGCCGGACAACCGCTACGAGACGATCGAGCGTTTTCTCGAGACGGTCGGTGGAGCGGGCCTTACCACATTCAACCTGGGCAACTACACCCTGGGCAAGTCGCCGAACATCCACCTCGCGCTCGCCGACCGCGACCGCGACATAGACGCCTTTGCGGAGTTCCTGCGCAACCTCTCGCGCGCCGGGATTACGCGGACGACGTTCACCTGGGAGCCGGATAAGGTCTGGACGACGCACCGCGAGACGGTGCGCGGCGGGGCCGAGGCGCGTGCGGTATCGGCGGGCGACCTGCCGGTGGACGAGTACACGCACGGCCGTCGGTACGAGCGCGAGGAGCTGTGGGACAACTTCGCGTACTTCATGGAGCGGATCATTCCCGTGGCCGAGGAGACCGGCGTGCGGCTCGCGCTCCACCCGAACGACCCGCCGGTCGACGAGATCGCGGGCATCCCCTGCCTGATCCGCTCCGCCGCCGACTACCGGCGTGCCTTCGAGACCGCGGGCAGCATGGCGCTGGGGATGGAGTTCTGCATGGGTTGTTGGCTCGAGGGCGGCGAAGACGGCTTTGGCGACATCCACGCGGGTATCCGCGAGTTCCGCGACCGGATCCTCATCGTCCACTACCGCAACATCACCGGCCCGCTGCCGCACTTCGTGGAGACCTTCATCGACGAGGGCTACGGCGACATGTTCGCCATCATGGAGACGCTGCGCGACGTCGACTACGATGGCTCGCTCATCCTCGACCACACGCCCAGTATGCACGAGTGGGCCGGACGGGGCGCGGCGACCGCGTACGCGATCGGCTACATCAAGGCGAATCTCGCGCGGCTGTAGGCCGCGCTCGGCCTACGCCCGCGTCTCGGCGAGCGCGTCGAGCACGACCGGAATCGACTCCTTCCAGTTCGCCTGCCTCGCCTCGGAGATCTCGAAGCCGAGGCGGCGACCGTCGGGAGCGCCCTCGGCGACGCGGTCGAGCACCAGCTCGCGCAGCTCGTCCGGCGGTAGCTCGTACGCAGACGCGTTGATGTTCGACCAGAACAGCTTTTCCGGCCACGCCGTGCGCGCCTGTGCGAGGGTCTGATCGCCCTCCGGCGGAGGCGTGAGCGACTCTATCAGGTCGATCGGCGAACGGGCGATGAGCTCCTTCACGCTGCCGGTCCGACCGTCGAAGTGGCACCCGACGATCTTCCCCGCCTCGTGCAGGACCGGGAAGCACTCCTCGTAGACCGGGAGGAGGAACTCAGCGTAGCGGTCGGGGCCGAGCGACTCCGCGGTGAAGTTCTCGAGGTTCGAGACAAAGGTCCCGGGGCCCGCGGCGACGACAGCGATCTTTCGGCGGAAGAGCTCGAGCATCGCACCGTAGAGCTCGCGGACCTCGTCCTCGTAGTCGAACAGGTGGAGGCTGAAGCTCTCGAGACCTGCGTAGTCGACGAGCATCTCCTGCAGCGGGGTGCGGCCGACCATCGACCACGTCACCGCGTACGGTTCCATCGCGCGCTCGGCACGGCCGAACTCTTCGTAGGCGGGGACGACCGTCGTATTGCGGACGATCGTCGTCATCGTCCGGTAGTCCGCGCCGTCATTCAGGAAGAACTCCTGCTGCCAGTTGTTCGTCCATCGCGCGGTGAGCTCACCTTCCGACGTGCGCCAGACGAGCCGGCGGACCGGCACGCCGTTCTCCGACGTCGTCCGGTCGACGACCTCCAGATCGCGGTGCTCGAGTCGGAAGGGGCGTTCTTTGAACGTGAGGCCCAGCCCCCGGGCGAACAGCGGGCCCCACGCGGGATCGTCGTTCACGTCCTGCCACTTGGTGTGGTAGATCGTGTAGGGAATCTCGTCGGGACGCTCCCCCGCCCAGAAAGCCCCGAGGCGTTCTTTGATCGTCATGCCGGCTCCCATCGTCCATCCTACCGCGATTGGTCCGTGTGCGCAAACGGTTGCTCCGTACGGCTCGACCCAAATAGTTGGAGCACAGCCGTGAGAAATCGTTTGCGCCCTCGCGAAACCAATGCTACACTTCATAGATCAGGGCGATCGATACCGGTGTTCTGGTATCCGGACTCCTGGTCGGGCAGATGCATTCGGCAGCATGGAGTGCCGAACGGTCGCGCGCCCGGGTGGGCGGCGGTCGAAGACAAAAAGGAGGGACTCATGAAACGTGTTCTATTATTCCTGATGATGCTCGCGGTTGCGGGCTTCGTGTTCGCCGGCGGCGAACAGGAAGGCGAAGCGCCGGCCGAGCCGACGGAAGTAGCCGAAGAGATGGGCATGGAAGCGCCCATGCTCGAAGAGCTGGTCGAGGCGGGCGATCTGCCGCCGGTCGAGGAACGGCTTCCGGCCGAACCGCGCGTCGTCGAGAAGGTCGATTCGATCGGCGAGTACGGCGGCACCTGGCACCGCGCGTGGCGCGGCGTGAACGACTTCCACGCCTTCGGGCGCATCGTCTACGAGCCGGTCCTGCGCTGGCCGCGCGACCCCGCGGATCCCGTTCAGCCCGGCCTCGCGAAGGACTGGGAGTGGAACTCGGACGGGACCGAGCTCACGCTCTACTTCCGTGAAGGCCTCAAGTGGTCCGACGGCGAGCCCTTTACCGTCGACGACATCATCTTCTGGTGGGAGGACATCGAGACCAACGAGAACATCACCCCGTCGATCCACACCGAATGGGTCGTGAACGGCGAACCGATGGAGCTCGAGAAGGTCGACGACTCTACGATCACGCTGAAGTTCGCCGGTCCGAACGGCCTCGCGGAGACCGTCGGCCTCGCGTTCCACGGCAACCAGTGGCCGCTCGGCTTCGAGCGCTTCGGCTTCTTCGCCCCGCGTCACTACCTCGAGGACTTCCATCCGGACTACAACTCCGACATGTCGTACAAGGACTTCGAAGACGCCGCGTGGGAGTACAACACCGAGCGCCCGTCGATGACCGCGTGGCGGATCGCCGAGTGGGAAGCGGGTGCGGACTACCTCATCGCGAAGCGGAACCCGTACTACTGGGCGGTCGACGAGCTCGGGCGGCAGCTTCCGTACATCGACGAAGTCTACTTCTACCTGGTCGAGGACGTCTCTGCGATCAACACGCTCGCGCTCCAGGGCGAGCTTGACATGCAGCACCGCGGGATCGACTTCAGCCAGGTCAGCGTCTACATGGAGCAGGCCGACCGGTACGACTACAGCGTACTGAACTGGACGACCGCGCAGGCGTCGTTCCTGACGTTCTTCCCGAACCAGAGCTACGGCGACGAGAAGTACCGCGAGCTTCTGCAGAACCCGAAGTTCCGCCAGGCGCTGTCGCACGCGCTGGACCGCGACCTCCTGAACGAGGTCATGTTCCTCGGTATGGCGCATCCGCGCACGATCACCGTCGTCGAGGACTCCGCGCTGTTCCAGCCGGAGATCGAGGACGTCTACGCCGACTACGACGTCGATCGCGCGAACGAGCTGCTCGACGAAATCGGGCTCGCGCTCGGCAGCGACGGCAAACGAACCTTCCCCGACGGGTCCCGGCTCGAGCTCATCGTGGAGACGATGGCTTCGTCCGGCAATACCGCCGACGGTATTCAGATCGCCGCGGAGAACTGGGAAGCCGTCGGCCTCGCTACGAAGGTGAACGTCTCCACGCGAGAGGTTTACTGGCCGCGCGCGACAAGTAACGACGTTATGATCGCGACGTGGTCGACCGACCGCGGACTCGTTCCCATGATCGACCCGATCTACCAGTTCCCCTTCGACGAGCGGTCGTGGATGGCTCCCTCGTGGGGTATCTGGTACAAGACCGCCGGCGAGCAGGGCAGAGAGCCCACGCAGGAGATGAAGGAGCTCATGGACCTGTACGACGAGTACAGCGTGACTCCCGACCCGGAGCAGCAGCTCGAGATCGCAAAAGAAATCGTGCGCCTGTCGACCGAGCGACTGTACGTCGTCTCGACGGTCGGCATGCCGCCGGCGCTCGCGATCGTCAAGAACAACTTCCACAACGTCCAGGAGTCGCACACGTCCGACTGGCTCATCATGACGCCGGGTACGATGGATCCGGCCCACTTCTGGATCGAGCAGTAGTCAAGCTACCGGCTCTCTTTGAAGAGCGTCCCGGGCGGGTCGGCATCGCCGGCCCCCCGGGTTATCTACTCACAGCGGACGACGCCCCGCGAGGAGAAGAGATACAGGAATGCTAACGTATATCGCGCGCCGGATACTGATCGTTATCCCGACGCTGTTCGTGATCTCGATCGTCACCTTCATCATCATTCAGCTGCCTCCCGGGGATTTCTTCACGACCTTGCAGGCGGAGATGGCCGAGACGGGTGGTGGTCAGGGGAAGGAGCTCGTCGAGCACCTTCAGGAGCTGTACGGGCTGAACGAGCCCGCCTGGCGTCAGTACTTCCGCTGGATCTCGGGCTTCCCCCGGTTCGACTTCGGCTACTCGCTCGGGTGGAACGCGCCCGTATGGGCCGTCATCAGGGGCAACGTCGCGTATACGATCGGGCTGGGCTTTCTCTCGCTCATCTTCATGGTCGTCGTCTCGATCCCCATTGGGGTCTACTCGGCGACGCACCAGTATTCCGCCGGTGACGTCGCGCTGTCCGCGCTCGGGTTCATCGGGATCAGCCTGCCGGGCTTTCTGCTCGCGCTGATCTGGATGTTCGTCGGAATCGTCATACTCGGGGTCGACGTAGGTGGCGTCGCGTCCATGGAGTTCCGCGAAGCGCCGTTCAGCATCGCGAAGGCGCTCGACTACCTCAACCATCTGTGGCCGCCCGTCGTCATTCTGGGACTTGCTTCGACGGCCCAGCTGTTCCGGATCATGCGCAGCAACCTGCTCGACGTTCTCGGGCAGCAACACATAACGACCGCTCGCGCGAAAGGTATGCGCGAGAAGAAGGTCATCCGCAAGTACGCGGTTCGAGTCGCAATCAATCCGCTCATCAGCGTGATGGCGCTGGAGGTGCCCAAGATCATCAACGCGTCGATCCTCGTGGGTATCGTCATGTTCCTGCCCACGCTTGGACCGGTCTTTCTGCGCGCCTTGCGCACGCAGGACATCTACCTCGCAGGCACGATTCTGCTGTTCACCACCGTGATGCTCATGGTGGCGAATCTGATCGCGGACATCGTGCTCGCGATCGTCGACCCGCGCATCGCGTACGATTGATAAGGAGGGGCATCCATGCAAACGCTCTGGGAACGGTGGACCTCTCTCGACAGCAAGAAGAAGTCGCGGGAGATCGTCGGATACTACGAGAAGCTCGCCGATACCCTCGGGTACAAGTCGGCAGAAGAGCTCGAACAGGATATCGCGGACGGCAAGCTCGCCGAAAGCCAGTACGGGCTCTCGCAGTGGCGGCTGATCGTCAGGAAGTTCGCGCGCAACCGGGCGGCGATCGTGGGCGGGGTCATCATCCTGATCTACTACCTGACCGCGATCTTCGGAAACTTCGTCGCGCCGTACGGGCTCACGACGCGGTTCAAAGCGAACATCCATATGCCGCCGCAGCGAATCCGGATCTTCCACGAGGGCGAGCTCCAGGCTCCCTTCGTCTACGGGATGGAGCGGACGCTCGACGAGAATTTCCGGGTGATTTACAACCGGATTCCGGAGGAACGCTACCGGGTGCGGCTGTTCGTCAGAGGCGACGAGTACGAGCTCTTCGGGTTCATCCCCGCGAGCATTCACCTCTTCGGGGCCGAGGGTGAGGGCGTCGTCGCGCTCCTGGGGACCGACCGGCAGGGGAGGGACGTGTTCTCGCGCACGATCCTGGGGAGTCGGATCTCGCTTTCGGTGGGTCTGTTAGGCGTTCTATTCAGCCTCTTCCTGGGGACGATTCTGGGCATCACGTCCGGCTACTTCGGGAAGTGGGTCGACGACCTCATACAGCGGCTGATCGAGTTGATCCGGTCCTTCCCGTCCATATCGTTGTGGATGGCGCTCTCCGCCGCGGTGCCTCAGGAGTGGACCGTGCTGCAGACCTATTTTGCGATCACGATCATCCTCTCGCTGATCGGCTGGACCTGGCTCGCACGACAGCTTCGCGGCAGCGTCCTCGCGCTTCGGAACGTCGACTACGTGCTCGCCTCCCGGCTCGCCGGCGCGAACCACCGGTGGGTCATCTTCCGGCACCTGATACCGGCGACCGCCGGACACATCATCGTCGTGTCCACGCTCGCGATGCCCGCGATGATCATCGCCGAAACATCGCTCAGCTTTCTCGGGTTGGGGCTGCGGCCTCCGGTGACGAGCTGGGGGGTGCTCATCCAGGAGGCGCAGAATTTCCAGACCATCGCTCACTACCCCTGGCTGTTCATTCCGGCCGGTGTCATGGCGATCTCCATTCTCGCGTTCAGCTACCTCGGCGACGGGCTGCGTGACGCGATCGACCCGTATACCGTATGAGTGACACGAAGATGGACGAGAAGAACCAGGACCTGATCCTGCGCGTAGACGACCTCAAGACCTATTTCAACACGCTCGACGGCGTCGTTCGCGCCGTGGACGGGGTCTCGCTGACGCTGAAGAAGGGCGAGACGCTCGGCGTGGTCGGCGAGTCGGGGTGCGGCAAGAGCGTGACCGCGTTCTCCATCCTCCGCTTGCTTCCGAAGACGAGCATGATCGCCGGCGGCGAGATGATCTATTACCGCAGCGAAGGCCAGGAGGCGCTCGACCTGGCGCAGGTCGACCCGAACAGCGAGATCATGCGCAACGTGCGCGGCGGCGAGATCGCGATGATCTTCCAGGAGCCGCTGACCTCGCTCTCTCCGGTTCACACCGTCGGCAGCCAGATCGCAGAGGCGGTTCTGCTGCACGAGGACGTGACGCAGGAGCAGGCGAAGGAGCGGGCGATCGAGATGCTCGACGCGGTCGGCGTTGCCCTGCCGCGACAGCGCTTCGACGAGTACCCGCACCAGTTTTCCGGCGGTATGCGGCAGCGCGCGATGATCGCCATGGCGCTCTCGTGCAATCCAGCGCTCCTGATCGCCGACGAACCGACGACGGCGCTCGACGTGACGATCCAGGCGCAGATCCTCGACCTGATGAACTCGCTTCAGGAGCGATTCGGCATGTCGATCATGATCATCACCCACGACCTGGGGGTGATCGCCGAGATGTCCGACCGCGTGAACGTGATGTACATGGGGAAGATCGTGGAGAGCTCGGACGTCAACACCATATTCGAGCGACCGCTGCACCCGTACACCGTCGGGCTCATGCGTTCGATCCCGCACATCCAGGCCGGAGAGCGGCAGACGTTGACGCCAATCGCCGGCAGCGTGCCGGATCCGTTCTCGATTCCGCAGGGCTGCCCCTTCTACCCGCGGTGCCCCATGCCCAAGCGTGACATCTGTCAGGAAGAGGTTCCGCTCGTCGAGGTGGAAGAGGGCCATTTCGTGCGATGTACGCTTCACATGCCGTGATCGGAGATAAGTGAGAATGAGTGATAACGATATTCTACTCGAGGTGAACAACCTCAAGATGCACTTCCCCGTGCAGAAGGGGCTCTTTCGCCGGACCGTCGGCCACGTGCGCGCCGTCGACGGCGTGAGCTTCTTCATCCGCGAGGGGGAGACGCTCGGGCTCGTCGGCGAGTCGGGGTGCGGCAAGACGACGACCGGTCGGTGCATCCTGCGCGCGCTCGACCCCACCGAGGGCGAGATCAAGTTCCGCAAGGACGGAGAGCTCGTCGACCTCGCGCCGCTCAGCCCGGCCCAGCTCGCGCCCTTTCGCACCGAGATGCAGATCATCTTCCAGGATCCGTTCAGCTCGCTCAACCCGCGGATGACCGTCATGGACATCGTGAGCGAGCCGCTTCGGATCCACAAGATAGCGAAGGGCGACGAGCTGAAGCACCGCGTCCGTGAGCTGCTCGAGGCCGTCGGCCTGAAGGCTCAGCACATGAACCGCTATCCGTACGCCTTCAGCGGCGGGCAGCGGCAGCGGGTGGGCATCGCACGTTCGCTCGCGCTGCGGCCGCGGCTGGTCGTCTGCGACGAGCCGGTTTCGGCGCTCGACGTGTCCATCCAGGCGCAGGTGCTCAACCTGCTCGAAGGGCTGCAGAAGCAGTTCGGGCTGACCTACCTTTTTATCGCGCACAACCTGTCGGTCGTACAGCACATCTGCGATCGGGTCGCCGTGATGTACCTCGGTGACCTGGTGGAGGTGGGAACCTCGCACGAACTCTATCACCATCCGCTGCACCCGTACTCGGAGGCGCTCCTGTCCGCGGTGCCCAAGACCGATCCCAGACAGAAGACGCAGCGCGTGCTCCTGCAGGGCGACGTTCCGAGTCCCGTAGACCCGCCGTCGGGTTGCAAGTTTCACACACGGTGCCGCTACGCGAAGGACATCTGCAAGCAGGAACACCCGCCGTTGCGCGAGGTCGAGCCGGGACACTGGTCGGCGTGCCACTTCTCCGACGAGCTCGACCTGGAGGGCGTCACCATGATCAAACAACAACCACTCGAGGAACAGACATCATGAAAATCAAAGGCATCGTAGCTCACCTTATGGACTCAAAGACGAAGTATCCGTTCGACTGGCAGGTCGACCGGCCCGGCTCGGACGACGGGCGCGGGCTCGATATGCGCCAGACGTGCGTCCTGCGGATCCAGACCGACGAGGGCATCGAGGGACACGGCGTCGTGGGAAGCCGCGGCGCGCCCACGCTCGACGTGGTGAAGCGCCGCTTCGGACACTTCCTGATCGGGGCCGACCCGCTGAACACCGAGTTCCTGTGGGAGCGGATGTGGGACATGGATCGCCTCGAGGAGTTCCCCATCTACGCGCAGGGCATCGCCGACCTCGCGCTCTGGGACCTGAAGGGTAAGGTCGCGAAGATGCCGGTCTACCAGCTGCTCGGCGGCTACCGCGACAGCATCCCGGCGTACGCGTCGACCACCGGCTACGATACCGAGGAGGAGTATCTCCGGGTGATCGACGCCGCGCTCGAGCAGGGCTACCGGTCGATCAAGCTCCACTTCCGTTACCGCGACGTGAAGACGAACGCGCAGCTCTGCAAGCGCGTGCGCGAGCACGTGGGCGACGAGATCGAGCTCACCGTCGACGCCTCGGCGCTGTGGGACTACACCGACGCGCTCTGGTTCGGACGCAGGCTCGAGGAGCTCGACTACCTGTGGTACGAGGAGCCGATGCGCGAGTTCGACCTGGAGAGCTACGCGAAGCTGTGCCGCGACCTCGACATCCCGGTGCTCGCCGCGGAGACGCCCGACGGAGCGCACTGGAACGCCGGCGAGTTCATCCGGCGTGGCGCGCTCGACATCATGCGCACGAGTACGCACTACAAGGCCGGGTTCACCGGCGGGCTGAAGGTCGCGCACCTCGCCGAATCGTACGGCATGTACGCGGAGGTTCACGGCGGAGGACCCGCGAACCTGCACCTCGGTCTCGCGCTGCCGAATAACCGCTACTACGAGGACATCGTGGTCAGCCCCGAGCAGATCCGCGACGCCGACTCGCGGCTCCCGGTCGTCCTCAAGGACGGAATGGCGAGTATGCCCGAGGGCACGATCGGTATGGGCCAGGACGTGGACGTGAAGTACCTCGAAGAGAACGCGGTCGAGACGGTGAGGCTACCCGCCTAAGGCGCAGCCGGCCCTCAACACGCGAACGGGCCCCCGAAAGGGCCCGCTCACTCGGTTGTCCTGTAGACAGATCTACTCGTCCGCGCCCGGCTCGGCGGCTCCCGGGGGCAGGTCCTCCGGGTTCCACGTCCCGGCCCGCTCCTCGCCGTCGATCGACGGGATTTCGACGATCATCCCCGGGAGGATGAGGTCGGGGTTGTTCGGGTCGGGGATCTTGTCCCGGTTCGTCTCGTAGAGCTCGCGCCACTGCCACGGGTCACCGTACACGAAGTCGTACTCGGCGATGCGCCAGAAACAGTCGCGGCGCTCGGGGATGAGTCGCACGACGTAGTAGCGCGGAAGCGCCGGCTCCGCCTGCGGCTCGGGCTCCGGTTCGGGTTCAGGCTCCGGTTCGGGTTCGGGCTCCGGTTCGGGTTCGGGCTCCGGTTCGGGTTCCTCGGCGACGCGGACCGGCTTCACGTCCTCGAGCGTGGAGACCACGAGACGCGAGGATGCGATTGCCTCCGCCCAGTCCTCGCCTTCGTAGGAGGCTGCGGCATCCGCCATGTGCTGGTTGGCGAGCTCCCAGGCCTCGGCGTAGTGCGTGCTGGCGTTGATCGATTCGGCGTACCGGATGCGCTGTCGCGCCCGGTTGGTCCACGCTACCGCCCGGTAGGCGAGCACGCGCTGCTCGGCGAACTCCTCCGCCTCCGCGGCGACTTCTTCGGCCTGCCGCGAGTACTCGACCGCGTCGTCGTAGTTGCCCTCGTCGAGCGCGGTCTGCGCCTGCGCCTTGAGCTCCTGAATCCGATCAATCAGCTCGCGGTACTCCGGGTCGTCGAGCAGCGACTGGGCGCCGAGCGACGCGACGACGACGATCAGCGTAATGGTCAGTAGTATCGCTTTCCGCATTGTCAGTTCTCCTCGTCGGTCTCGTCCTCGTCGAGGTCCTCGCGCGCGGCTCCTTCGAGCGTCTCACGCTGGACATCGAGATCCCGGACTCGCTGGTCAACCCTGTTCATCGCGTCGAGCGCCTGACGGCGCTTGTCGTCCGCCTGCTGATACGCCTCGGCGAACAGAAACGCGGCGTTTTCGAAGAGCTCTGCGGCGTGCCGGTCGTTGCCCTCGGCCGCCTCGTCGATCGCCTCGTTGTAGACCGCCTGAGCGGCTTCGTAGGCGTCCGGCACGGCGACGCCGGCCTTCGCCTCGTCGGCAAGCTCTTTCTGCGCGGTCGCCTCCTCGCGTCGGGCGCCGGCGATAGCGCGGAACCCTTCCCTGATGACTACGGTATACCGGTCTATGGCGAGGTTGAACGCCTCCTCGGCGACGGCGTACTCCTCGTTCTCGTAGGCCACCTCTCCGGCGGCGAACTGCTGTTCGCCCACGTCGAACTCGCTCTGCGCGTACTGCGCGAGGTCGTAGTCCTGGATCTGCGTCCGCAGTTCTTCCGCCGTGTCGTACGCTTCGTCCGGCGGCGGCACGGGCTCCGGGGCGCTCGCGCACGCACCGAGTAGCGCCACGATGGCCACGACGACTCCGATGGTTTTATGCATCCCATCCTCCTCGCCATTCACTATACACCAATATGCTCGCTTCGTCTGCCGGTTCCCGTCCGGCGCCTGCCGTCTGGCTGCGCCGCCTCTCGTCCGGTATACTCTGCGCAATGAGCGACACAGAGAGTACTGCCGTCGATTTCGTCCGCGCCCGCGTCGCGGAAGACGTCAAGAACGGCCGCTTCGGCGGCAAGGTCCAGACCCGGTGGCCCCCCGAGCCGAACGGCTATATCCACATAGGGCACGCGAAGGGCATCTGGCTGAGCTTCGGCATCGCTGACGAGTTCGGCGGGAAGTGCAAGCTCCGCTTCGACGACACGAACCCGACCAAGGAAGAGGAAGAGTTCGTCGTCGCCATCCAGGACGACGTGCGATGGCTCGGCTACGAGTGGGAGGAGGTGGTCTTCGCCTCCGATTACTACGAGCAGCTCTACGACTGGGCGGTGCAGCTCATCGGGCAGGGACAGGCGTACGTCGATTCGCTGTCGCGCGAGCAGATCACCGAGTACCGCGGCACGCCGACCGAGCCGGGCCGCAACAGCCCGCACCGCGATCGCCCTGTGGACGAGAATCTCGCGCTCTTCGAGCGCATGCGAGCCGGTGAGTTTGCCGACGGCGAGCACGTCCTGCGCGCGAAGATCGACATGGCGCATCCGAACTTGAACATGCGCGACCCGGTCATGTACCGGATTCTCCACGCGCATCACCATCGGACCGCCGACGAGTGGTGCATCTACCCGACGTACGACTGGGCGCACGGGCAGAGCGACTCGATCGAGGGCGTCACGCACTCCATCTGCGGACTCGAGTTCGAGAACCATCGGCCTCTCTACGACTGGTTCCTCGATTCGCTCGGCGTCTGGCACCCGCAGCAGGTCGAGTACAACAATCTCAACCTCACGTACACGCTGCTCAGTAAGCGCAATCTGCGCGCGCTCGTCAGCGAGGGGATCGTCGACGGCTGGGACGACCCGCGCATGCCTACGATCCGCGGAGTCCGTCGGCGGGGGTACACGCCCTCGAGCATCAAGGAGTTCCTGCGACGCGTGGGTGTCTCCAAGACCGAGATCATGGTCGACCGCGGTCTGCTCGATTTCTGCCTCCGCGAGGAGCTCAACAAGACAGCTCCGCGCGTGATGGTCGTGCTCGATCCGGTGAAGGTCGTGATCACCAACTACCCCGAGGAGCAGACCGAATCGTTTCCTGCGGAGAACAACCCGGAGGACCCAGGGGCGGGTACCCGCGAGCTTCCGTTCAGCCGGGAGATCTTCATCGAGCGCACTGACTTCATGGAGGACCCGCCGAAGAAGTTCTTCCGGCTCGCCCCCGGCCGCGAGGTGAGGCTCAAGCACGCCTACTACATCGCCTGCGACGAGGTCATCAAGGACGCCGACGGCGAGGTCGTCGAGCTTCGCTGCAGCTACGACCCGCAGTCGCGCGGCGGCGAGACCCCGGATGGGCGCAAGGTGAAGGGCACGCTGCACTGGGTGAACGCCGCCGACGCCGTCCCGTTGGAGGTGCGTCTCTACGACCACCTCTTCGTCCGCGAGGACATGGTGAACCTGGGCGATCTCGACTTCCGCGACTTCGTCAACCCCGAATCGTGCGTCGTACTCGACCGCGCGCTCGCCGAGCCGGCCGCGGCGAAGCTCTCCGCCGGCGAGCGGTGCCAGTTTCTGCGCCACGGGTACTTCGTAGCCGACGAGAAGGATTCGGCGCCCGGCGAGCCGGTGTTCAATCGGATCACGGGTCTGCGTGACACATGGGCTAAGGTGAAAGACAAGGGAGTGTGACGGCCGTCACCGGTTGCGGCGAAGCGATGGAAGGAGCCGGACCAAACTAGTATAGTATCGTCCAATGACTCGTCCCGAACGAATCGATACTCTACGCACGCTGATGAACGAGCGCATCGTCCTCCTCGACGGGGCGATGGGCACGATGATACAGAGCATGACCCCATCCGAGGAAGACTTCCGCGGCGAGCGGCTCGGCGAAGCGGGGGCGCTGAAACGCGCGCATCCGGAGCTCTTCGCGGTCGACGAAGCCGTTGGCACGATCGGATCGGCCCACAAGCCACTCAAGGGCGATAACGACCTCCTGTCGATCACGCGTCCGGACATGATCTACGAGATCCACACCCGCATGATGGAGGCGGGAGCGGACATCGTCGAGACGAACACCTTCAACGCGACGGCGATCAGCCAGAGCGACTACGACCTTTCGTCGATCGTGTACGACCTCAACGTCCAGTCCGCCCGGGTCGCGCGCGCGGCCGCCGACGATACCGCCTCTGCGACCGGCCGCCCTCGCTTCGTCACCGGCGTGCTCGGCCCGACGAACCGGACGCTCTCCATCTCCCCGGACGTCAACGATCCCGGCAAGCGTAACGTCACCTTCGACGAGCTCGCCTCGACCTACGCGACCGCCGCCGAAGGACTCATCGACGGCGGGGCCGATCTGCTTCTCATCGAGACGATCTTCGACACGCTGAACGCGAAGGCGGCGATCTACGGGGTCCTCTCGCTCTTCGACCGCCTCTCTGCCGCCGGGCGGCCGTCCGAGCGCGCGCCCATCATGATCTCCGGCACCATCACAGACGCGAGCGGCCGCACGCTCACCGGCCAGACGCCGGAGGCCTTCTACTACTCGGTCGCGCACGCCACCCCCTTCTCGGTAGGCCTCAACTGCGCGCTCGGGGCGGACCAGCTGCGCGACCACGTCGCGGCGATCGCCGCGGTCGCGCCGTATCCGGTCAGCGCACACCCCAACGCGGGGCTGCCCAACGAGCTTGGCGAGTACGACCACAGCCCCGAGTTCATGGCAACGATCATCGAAGGGTACGCCGCCGACGGCCTCGTCAACATCATAGGCGGCTGCTGCGGTTCGACGCCCGACCACCTCCGTGCGATCGCGGCGGCCGTAGAGGGCAAGGCCCCGCGGGCGATCCCCGATGTCCCGCGCTACGCGCGGCTTTCCGGGCTCGAGCCGCTCGTGATGGACGAGACGCGCGGGTTCGTCAACGTCGGAGAGCGCACGAACGTAGCCGGCAGCCGCCGGTTCGCGCGTCTGATCAAGACCGGCGAGCACGCGGAGGCGCTCGACGTGGCTCGCGAGCAGGTCGAGGACGGCGCGCAGATCATCGACGTCAACATGGACGAGGGGATGCTCGACGGCGAGGAGGCGATGACGACCTTCCTCAACCTCGTCGCCTCCGAGCCGGACATCTCGCGCGTACCCATCATGGTCGACTCGAGCAAGTGGTCGGTGATCGAGGCGGGGCTGCGGTGCGTGCAGGGAAAAGGGGTGGTGAACTCGATCAGCCTCAAGGAGGGCGAGGAGTCGTTTCGGAGGCAGGCGCGCGAGGTGCAGAAGTACGGCGCGGCGGTCATCGTCATGGCCTTCGACGAGCAGGGCCAGGCCGATACGCTCGAGCGGCGGATCACCGTCTGCACGCGGTGCTACGACATCCTCGTGAACGAGATCGGCTTCCCGCCGGAAGACATCATGTTCGACCCGAACGTCTTCGCCGTCGCGACCGGCATCGAGGAGCACCGTCGGTACGCGATCGACTACTTCGAGGCGACGAAGCGGATCAAGGAGACCCTGCCGGGAGCGCACGTCTCCGGCGGCGTGAGCAACGTCAGCTTCAGCTTCCGCGGCAATAACGGCGTGCGCGAGGCGATGCACTCGGTCTTCCTCTACCACGGAATGCGAAACGGCATGGACATGGGGATCGTGAACGCCGGTCAGCTCACCGTCTACGACGAAATCGACCCCGATCTCCTCGGACGGGTCGAGGACGTCCTGCTCGACCGACGCGACGACGCCACCGACCGGCTCATCGAGTTCGCCGAGACGGTGAGCTCGGAAGGGACCGCCCGCGTGGAGGACCTCTCCTGGCGCGAGGAGCCGGTGACCGACCGCATCCGCCACGCGCTCGTGAAGGGGGTCACGGCGCATATCACCGAGGATACCGAAGCCGCACGGCATGAGCTCGGCGAAGCGCTCAAGGTGATCGAGGGGCCGCTCATGGACGGTATGAACGTCGTGGGCGATCTCTTCGGGAGCGGCAAGATGTTCCTGCCTCAGGTCGTGAAGAGCGCGCGGGTCATGAAGACCGCGGTGAACTATCTGCTCCCGTTCCTCGAAGAGGAGCAGCAGGGCGAGTCGCGCGCGAAGGGCCGCGTGCTCATGGCCACGGTGAAGGGCGACGTGCACGATATTGGCAAGAATATCGTCGGCGTCGTGCTGCAGTGCAACAACTACGAGGTGATCGACCTCGGCGTCATGGTGCCGGCCGCCGACATCCTCCGCGAGGCGAGAGAGCGCGACGCGGACGTGATCGGCCTTTCGGGCCTGATCACCCCGAGCCTCGAGGAGATGGCCTACAACGCGCGTCAGATGGAGAAGCAGGGCTTCTCGGTGCCGCTGCTGATCGGCGGGGCGACGACGAGCAAGATCCACACCGCGGTGAAGATAGCCCCCGAGTATTCGGGGCCGGTCGTCCACGTGAAGGACGCGAGCCGGGCGGTCGGTGTGGTGAGCCGTCTTCTCAGCCGCGACGCGAAGGAGACCTTCGTCGCCGAAGTGAACGCCGAGCACGAGCGGATGCGCGAGGCGCGCAGCGGTAAGTGGGAGGGACGCGAGCTCCTGCCGCTCGAGGAGGTGCGCGCGAAGCGCTTCGATCCCGGCTGGGACGGCTACGAGCCGCTCGTGCCCTCACAGCCCGGGATCACCGTGATGGATGACGTACCCGTCGCGACGCTCGCCGAGTACATCGACTGGGCGTACTTCTTCGTCGCGTGGGACATCGTCGGCAAGTGGCCCGCGATCCTCGACGACGCGAAGTACGGAGAAGAGGCACGCAAGCTCTACGCGGACGCGAAGAACACGCTCGAGCGTCTCGCGACCGAGGGCCGGCTGAAGACGAGCGGCGTCTGCGGCATCTTCCCGGCGAACTCGACGGCGGACGACCGGATCGAGATCTACGAGGATGGTAGCCGCCGGACGCTCCTCGCCGAGCTGCCGACGCTCAGGCAGCAACAGCAGAAGAAGGAAGTGCCGTACTACCTCAGTCTCTGCGACTACGTCGCGCCGAAGGAGAGCGGGGTCGAAGACTGGGTCGGCGCCTTCGCCGTGACCGCGGGCATCGGCATCCAGGAGATGGTCGACGAGTTCGACGCGGTCGACGACGACTACTCGAGCATTCTCGTGAAGATCCTCGCCGACCGGCTCGCCGAGGCGTTTGCCGAGTACATGCATATGAGAGTTCGTCGCGAAGTGTGGGGTTACGCGCCGGATGAGTCGCTTGACCTCGAGGCGATGCTTCGTATCGAGTACCAGGGCATACGGCCCGCGCCGGGCTATCCGCCGTGTCCGGACCACCGCGACAAGGAAACGATCTGGAAGCTGCTCGGGCCGCAGGAGCGCTGCGGCATCGGGCTGACCGAGAGCAGGATGATGACGCCGGGTGCGAGTGTGAGCGGGTTCTACTACAGCCATCCGCAGAGCAAGTACTGGGGTGTCGGCAAGCTTGGCGGGGACCAGGTCTCCGATTACGCGCGGCGCACGGGCAGCTCGGTCGAAGAGACCGAAAAGTGGCTGACGGGCGTAGTGGGGTACTGAGATGACCCCGAGAGGCTGATGCTCTACTTCAACTGGCGACGTTTCCTCGCCGACGCGGTCCACGCGATCGTGCCGATCGGCAAACCGCACCTCCGCATCGACGGTCATCGCGCGCGGACGCTGGTCATGTTCTTCCTCTGTATGGCGTGGATGGGCGGTTCGGGACGGTTGGGGCTTTTGCTCGACTACGTGCTGTTTCCGTGGTTTCGCCGGACGCGGATCGAGAAGCCGCTGTTCATCGTGGGCAATTTTCGAAGCGGCAGCACCCTGCTGCACCGCCTGCTCGCGCGCGACCCGCACCTGACCGCGATGCACACGTGGGAGATCTACTTCGCACCGTCGATCTCCCAGCGGCGCTTCTGGCAGGGGCTGTGGATCGTCGACGGCTGGCTCGGTGGTCATCTGAAGCGAACGATCCTGCGAGCGCAGGAACGGCAGCTGGGCGAGGTCCGGATGCACAGGGTCCGCCTCGAGGAGCCGGAGGAGGACGAAGGGGTCTTCCTCTACGTCTGGGAGAGCCTGTTCAACTGGTTCTTCGTTCCCCGTGACGCGAACGCCAACCCGTACTGGCGCTTCGACGCGATGGTCCCGCGATGGCGCCGCCGAAAGGTGATGCAGTTCTACCGGGAGGTCGTTCGTCGCCATCTCGCCGCGCACGGAGGCAATCGCGTCTACGTGTCCAAGAGTCCCGCGTTTACCGCCCGGCTCGCCTCGCTGCTCGAGACCTTTCCCGACGCGAGGGTGCTCGAGCTGGTACGTCACCCCTTCGACTGCGTGGTGAGCACCGCGGGCTGGCTGTCGTTCGCCTGGCATTTCTTCGCCTCGCCGCGCGAACGCTTTCCCTTCCTGCCCACGGTACTCGAGCTCACTCGCGAGTGGTATCTGCGACCCGCCCGCTTCGCGGCTCGGCTTCCGGATGATCGATACGTATTGCTTCGCTACGAAGACCTGGTGTCACGGCCCACCGAGGCGGTGCCCGCGGCGCTCGAGCAGCTGGGTTTGCCGGTATCGCCGCGCCTGCGCGAAGCGCTCGCGCACGTGGAGGCGCGCCCGCGCACGAGGCGAACGCACGAGCACACCTTCGCCGAGCTGGGTGTCTCCGAAACGGTCGCGACCGCCTTCTACCGGAGCGTGATGGAGCGGTTGGGATACGAGGCGTAGCGGCGACCTCGCGCGGCGCCGCAGTCCCCACCCCGCGTTCGGGCCCGGTGCTGCTGGCCGCGGCCTCAGACCGCGTTGCGGCTCGCGTTGACCGCTGCCGCGAGACTCTTGGTGATCATGCGCTCGAGCGTCTCCGGGCTCTCGCCGGCCAGTCGTACCGCCGGATCCGACGTCGCGTTCAACGCGTACTGCTGGATCACGAGGACCGGGGTGACGATTTCTTCGCGCATGCGGATGCTCTGCCTGACGCCAGGTTCGGTTTCCAGCAGGTCCGACTGGCCGCTGATCGCGAGCAAGCCCTCGCGCGTACGAGCCGCCTCGTCGTGGAGCATGCCCCAGAACTCGCCGAACTCCGGGTCGTCGGCGAGGCACGCAGTGAGCTCGAACGAGGTCTTCGAAAGGCTCTGCATCGCGTTGTCGACGAGCGTGCGGAAGAAGAGGCTGGACGCGTACAGGCGGCGCAGGCGAGCATCGGCGTCGCGGTCGTCGTCGGTCAGCCGTGCGATCGCGGTGCCGAGCCCGTAGTAGCCGGGTACGTTCTGCTTCATCTGGCTCCACGCGCCAACGAACGGAATAGCGCGCAGACGGTCGAGCGAGAGCTCGCTCTGCGGGCCGCGCTGCGTGGGTCGGCTCGCGATATTGGTCTTGCCGTAATAGGTCAGCGGCGTACGGTCGCGGAGGTAGGGGAGGAACTTCGGGTGGCCCTTCAGCTCGAGGTACGCCTCGTGCGCACGCCCGGAGAGATCCTCGAGGAGCGCGTTCTCTTCGTCGGACAGGATGTGGGTCACGTCCGCGAACAGGTTCGTATCGAGCCCCGCGGTGACGAGCTGTTCGAGGTTGAACCGCGCCGCGTCGCAGGTGCCGTACTTCGAGCTGATCGTCTGACCCTGGATGGTCAGATGAATCTCCCGACTCGATACGCTCTGTCCCATCGCCCGGTAGAACCGGTGCGTGTTCCCCCCGCCTCGGGCAGGCGGCCCGCCGCGGCCGTCGAAGAAGGTAACGTCGATCTCGCGCCGCGCCGCCTGCGCGGTCAGCCGGCGCTTCGCCTTGAAGATTTCCCAGTTCGCCGTCACGTAGCCGCCGTCCTTGGTGCCGTCGGAGAAGCCGAGCATGATCGTCTGGTGATTGTCGCGGCGTCTCAGGTGCGCGGCGTACCGATCGTCGTCGTAGAGGTCTTCCATCACGCGCGTCGAAGCGTGCAGATCCTCGATCGTCTCGAACAGCGGAACGATATCCAGCGGTATCGTCGGCTCCGCGAAGCCGGCACAGCGCGCGAGGAACCAGACCGCCATGACGTCGGAGGCCGACCGGGTGTTGCTGATGACGTAGCGGTGTACTCCCACCTTACCGTTGCGTCCCTGAATCCGCTGCGCGGCCTGAAGCGAGGCGATCGTCTCGTATTCGATGCCCGATCCGAGCCGATCGAGAAGCACCCGCGGCTGCGGGAGGTCGGCCACCGCGCTCGCCATCGACTCGATCTGTTCTGCCGGCGGCTGCTCGAGATAGGGGCGATCCGACGGCACGCCCGCAACGTCGAGAACTCTCGCCACGACGCCGGCGTGTACGCGGGAATCCTGCCTGAGGTCCATGCTCGCAAAGTGAAAGCCGAATGCGAGCACCTTGTAGATCAGCGCGTCGACGCGGTCGCCGAACAGGCCCATGTGATCGCGGATGAGCTCCTCGTTTAGTGCCCGCAGGTCGGCGAGGAACTCGGAAGCGTTCGCGTACTGCCGCTCGTCGGGTTCGGCACAGAACTCGATCCCCTCTTCGAAGGTAGCCGGGAGCTCGGTGAAGGGTGTGATCGTCGCCTGGATTCGCTCGGCGATGTTCTCAACGCGCTCGCTGACGCCCGGGAAGGTGAGCCGGCGCGCGAGTAGCTCGAGGTCGTCGCGGTAGAGCCTGAGAATCGTACGCCGCAACAACTCGCCGATGCGGGCGGTGAGCTCGGCGGTGACGTAGGGATTGCCGTCCCGGTCGCCGCCCGGCCAGAAGCCCAGCTCCAGCACGGGTTCCATTCGCGTGACCTCCGCGGGGTCGTCGAAGGCGAGCTGAGCGAGCTCGCGCTGAATGCGGGGTACGGTCTCGTAGAAGACGTTCTGCAGGTACCAGAGCAGGCTCTTCGCCTCGTCGAGAGGCGTTGGCTTCTCGGTGTTCCTGAACCGGGTCTTGCCCATCTGGAGCAAAAGGTCGTAGACGCCGTTGGTATCTCCCCGGGCGAGCGCCTGTGAGAGGTCGGTGATGATGCCGAGCACCTCGTCCGGATAGAACTGGGTCGGGTGCGCGGTCAGAACAACGCGTACGCGGAAGTTTCGCAGGCACGAGCGGAGCGCCGCAGTCTTCCCCGCCGATGCGACGCGCGAGCCGAGGTCGCGTACCGATCCGGCGCCGTCGAGCTCGTGTACCCTGGGGAACGCGGCGTCTTCGAGCGCGTCGAAGAGCACCACCTGGCGTTCGGCGAGCTGGAGGAACTTGAAGAGATAGTCGATGCGTTCGTCCGCGTCGAGCTCGGGGAGCCGTTCACGGATGAAGTCGCGAACGATGTCCGCGGGCTGCCTGCCGGCGGCGAGCTCCTGCGCACAGTAGCTCGTGAATACCGGTAGCATGATGCCCGCCGATCGCACGTTCTCAAACGGCAGGCTCAGAAAGAGTCCGTTGTACAGCTGGTATTTGCGGGCGACTTCCGTTGTGAAGCTCGATGTCTGAATCACGCGGCCTCCGTCACTCTCAAAATAGCTGCTCTGCGCGCGCGCGGCCAGAACGCGCGCCGCCGCGGCTCGGGCCCTTCCGTCGCCGCCGGTGCTCGTGGCACACTGCCGGCGTGAGCACTCCCATTCGCATCATCATCACCGGTGGGACGTTCGACAAGCAGTACGACGAGCTGCGCGGCGAGCTGACATTCGGTTCATCGAATCTCCCCGAAATACTCAGGAGGGTGCGCGTCACGGTTCCGGTCGAGCTCGAGATCAACGAGCTCGTCGACAGCCTGCAGATGCGCGACGAAGACCGAGTCCGGATCGCCGACGCGTGCGAGGCCTCCCCGCAGCGCCGGATCGTCATCACGCACGGCACCGACACCATGCGCGAGACCGCCGAAGCGATCGGCCGGCGCGGACTGGCTCGGGTCGTCGTGCTGACCGGAGCGATGATCCCGTACGCCTTCGCCGGAAGCGACGCGGTGTTCAACCTCGGCTGCGCGGTGGCGGCCGCGCAGGCGCTGGCCGACGGAGTCTACATCGCGATGAACGGACGGTTGTTCCCCTGGGACAACGTGCGCAAGAACCGGGAGTTGGGCATCTTCGAGCCGGCCGATGGAAACGATTCGCCCGACGGAGACCACGCGATCGACGGGCTCCGCTAAAGCCGACCCGCAAAGCGGCGGATAATGAAAGTAGATGATGCGAGTGCTCACCGAACAGCACATTGCGACGAGGCGTACGCGAGGGACGCGTACGCGGGGGACGCGTACGCGAGGCACGGCGCGAGCCGCACGCACGCAACGACCGGCGAACCGACGACCGGAGCGGCGCGCGTTCTCGGGCGCACGCGGGTCGGGGCGGGCGATCGTCGGGACGCTTCGGACGGCCGTGCTCATCGTCGTGACGGTCGCACTCGCCGCGACGCTCGTGGTCGTCCTGCCGGAGCTCGAGGCGGCGAGCGGTGCGGATAGCGCCGTCGTCATGCACGCGACCGCGCCGGCGCTGCCGGAAACCGCGGCGGGGGTGGTGCGACTCGAGCTGACCGAGGACGTCGAGCACTTCGTCGCCGAAGGCGAGACGCTGAGCGAGATCGCCGCCGACTACGAGGTGAGCGTGGAGACGCTCGCGAGGTACAATAACCTCGTCGACCCGGACACGATCGTACCCGGCGAGCGCATCATCGTTCCCGGGCCGGAGTCAGGGCGAGACCTGTTGGAAGAGCAGTGATTCGTACGCTCCCAGCGGACCGACCTCCACGATGTCGCCACGAACGTCGATCTGGTGACCGTTCCAGACCTCGGCAAAGCGCCGGTCGTCCCGATGCGGAAGTTCCCACAGGCTCGCGACGTCTGCGGCCTGGTGCATGAGATAGTCGGCATCAATACGCACCGTCGCCTTTCGTCGGCTCATGTTGAACACGCCCAGGTAGCCGGCGGTGTTGAACACGATTTGGGGAAGCTCGCGCGCCATCATGTCCAGCGGGATCAGGCGTCCCGAGAAGCACTCGTCCGCGATCGACTGGATCTGCAAGATCTCCGAGAGCGTCTCCCGGTCGAGCTCGGCGAAGTCGTCCGAGTAGAGCAGAAGCCCGCCGGTCAGCGCGATCGCATTGATCTGGGTGCGCCGCTGCGCGGGGGTGAGTCTCGTACCCTTCGTCCGCACCATGAGGCAATCGGGATCGTTCAGCCAGAGCGCGCGGTGCATCTGGCCTCGGACGATGCTGTTGCGAATCGAGTTTCGCACTCCGACCATCGCTCCGGTGCGCAAGAGCCGTCCCTTGCGCTCGATCCAGTACCCGCCGGTGTCGGGGCCGACGCGCATGGCATCGACCGTGCCTATGCCGGTCGTCAGCGGCATCCCGCATCCGACGATAAGGACGTCGTCGCTCGTATGCTCCTCGGCAACCTCCCTGATGAGCCGCATCCCCTGCCGCAGGACCTGCGCACGAGAGAGCTCCAGGTCGTGATGCGTGCCACCGCGCAGGCAGCCGCCGAACAGAAAATCGCACTTCAGGTACGGAAACCCCCACTCGCCCACGACGGTGCGGATCACGCGGCGCACGTACTCTTCGAATCGGGGGTTGGTGATATCGAGCCCGTAGTAGTAGCGACCGGGCCAGAAGAAGTTGAAGCCTGCGACGATGCGGCGACCGTGCTCGTCGCGAAGCGCGTATTCGGGGTGTACGCGCAGCAACTCCGACTTCTTCGCCGCCACGAACGGAGCGATCCACAGGCCCGGGCGAAACCCCGCCTCCCTGATTTCGTCCGACAGCCGGCGCATCTGGCCGTCGAAGTCGGGCGTCAGTCGAAGCCAGTCGCCGACCGCCTGCTGGTAGCCGTCGTCGATCTGGACGAAGTCGATCCGCGCGCCGTGCTCGTCTCGCGCGCGGCGCAGCGCCTCGATGTTCTTCCGCAGGATGGGCGGCGAGATCCTCGTGTAGTAGTAGTACCAGCTGCACCAGCCGTGGACGTTCTCGGAGGGGATTCGCGGCTCGGCCCGCTCGCGAAGCTCGTGGAAGTATCGGTGAACGAGTTGATGTGTGCGCCCGCGTGCGATGTGGATCGCGCCCAGCTCGACCGTGTGACCGGGCATGATCATCTGTCGCCCGAAGTCGTACGCGAGCTCGAAGTAGCTCGTCCGCTCGACGCTGTCGTAGAGGTTGAGTCGGATGTAGAAGAACTGGTCGAACGGCGGCCCTTGCCCCACGAAGAAGGCGTCGTCGGTGCCGCGGTTCGTGATCACCGTGTACATCTCGCTCGAGAAGATGCCCGGCATGTTCGACGGCAGGTTCGAGAGGTTGCTGTTCGCGAGACTTACGAGCTGCAGCCAGGGACGCAGCGGCTTGTCCTTGCGAAGGTAGCTGCGCGCGGTCGACCAGCCCTGATAGCCGTTTCGGAAGAAGCAGACGTCCGCGGGTCTGATGTTCGAGGCGTACGTGTTGATCCCGCCTTCCGCGGGGAAGATCAGGCGGGTCACCCGGATCGATTCGTTCGACACGTTCGTCAGCCGCAGCTCGAGTCGGCTCCCGAAACCGGGAATGTCGCGCCACCGTCCGTCGAGTCGGGCGTAGCGGTTCTCGAACTGGAGCCGCACCCGGGTCCCCGTCTCCCGCTTCGCGAGCGGGACCGCCTCCCGGGTGACGCCGAACTTCAGCTGCAAGAGTGGCGCGAGGTCGATCTGATCCCAGGAGATTCTCGTCTCGCCGTTGTGATCCTCACCGGATGACGCCATGAGCCCCCTGCTCCCCTTTGTAGACGCAAAGCGCTGCGCGCGCAAGCTCCTTTTCCCGCCTTCCGGTTCCACCTTGACACGATCGCCGGAAACTGGCTTTATGGGGGGAGACTAACCTCGTCACGGTCGAGCCCGGTTCGGGACGGCCGTGATATAGCACCATCAAACCACCACATGAAGGAGAATGCATGGGTAAGATCAGAGTTGCATTCAACGGTATGGGCCGAATCGGCAAGAACGTCATGCGAGTCATCATCAGTCAGCTGGATGATCGCTTTGACATCGTCGCGGGGAACGACCTCGTGTCCGCGAAGGAAATCGCGGCGAGTCTCCCGAAGGATTCGATCTACGGACGTTTCCCGGCGGAGGTGAGCCTCAAGAGCGAGAACGTCATCAAGGTCGGGCGGCACGAGATCACCGTCTACGCGGAGAAGGACGCGTCGAATATCCCATGGTCGAAGCACGATGTGGACATCGTCTTCGAGTGCACCGGCTTCTACCTCACGACCGAGAAGGCGAAGGCGCACCTCGCCGGCGGCGCGAAGAAAGTCATCATCAGCGCACCCGCGAAGGACGAGGAGACGCACACGGTCGTCGTCGGGGTCAACCACGACACGATTGAGAACGGAGAGACGATCCTCTCCAACGCGAGCTGCACGACGAACTGTCTCGCCCCGGTCACGAAGGCCATCGACATGAGCCACTCGATCAAGGGCGGGCTCATGAGCACGACCCACGCGGCCACGTCCACCCAGCGCGTCGTCGACTTCTTCGGCGGCGGCAAGAACCGCGCGACGCTCAACAACGTGATCCCCGCCTCCACCGGCGCGGCGATCGCGGTCGGGAAGGTGCTTCCGCACCTCAACGGCAAACTCAACGGCACGGCGCTGCGCGTTCCCACCGACACGGGAAGCGTCGTCGAGGCCGTGTACCTCGTCGAAGGCGAGGTCAGCAAGGAACAGCTTGCGAAGTCGATCGAAGAGAACGTGAAGAAGATGAACGACTCGACGATCATGAAGCAGGTCGCGGTCTTCACCGACTACTACGAGTGTTCCCAGGACTGCGTCGGCGAGCCATATTCGTCGATGATCACGAAGAACCTCCTCGTGGTGCCGATGGGCGATCAGACGATGGTCAAAGCGACGAGCTTCTACGACAACGAGATGGGTTTCTCCTACCGTATGGCCGAACTCGCGATGATCTTCAACGAGAAGTAGACCGATTAGGTTCAATCCCTGAATGCGGGCCGCCCGCGTCGGACCTTCTGGTCGACGCGACGCGGCCCTTTTGTATGTGCGCGCGCCCGCCCGTTTCGGGTTCGCCGCTCGTCCGAATGGTGAGTATAATCATGGCGATGGGTGCGTCTCCGCGTGGGAGCGGATGACGACGCAGCCCGACCGGGACACCGTCCACGAAGGAAGGATTACATGACACACCGACGAATCATACGATGGGCGCTTGCGGCCCTGGTGCTGCTCCTCGCGTCGCCCGCGTTCGCGAGCGGCACCACCGAGAGCGGAGAACCACAGGCGCAGGAACAGGTACTCACCGTGGGACTGCGGAAGCTCACGACGATCGACCCGGCCCTGGGAGCGAATGACCCGGAGGTCCTGTTCAACAGGATGCAGTACGACTATCTCGTGGAGATTCTCCCCGACGGCTCGCTCGAGCCGAGTCTGGCCACCGGCTGGGAGATCAGCGACGACGGGTTGACCTACACCTTCGCGCTTCGCTCGGGCGTGACGTTCGAAGACGGATCCTCGTTCGACGCGGACGACGTCGTATTCACCTTCGATCGCCTCGTCAGCGAAGGCTCTTCGATCGTCGGGCTCATGGGCCAGAGCGAGGACGGCAGCGCGACGTGGAGCGTACGGGCAGTCGACGAGCTCACCGTCGAGTTCGAGCTCGAGCAGCCGAACGCGGACTTCCTCTACGGCGTCGCATCGCGGTTTGCCCTCGTTCTTTCGAGCGAGAGCGGCGACGTGAACGTGATCGCAGACGACGACGATCCCTACGCGAACTTCAACGGTACCGGTCCGTTCATCCTCGAGCGGTACGCGGCGGACGAGCGCGCCTACTTCGTGGCGAACGACGACTACTGGGGCGGTGCGCCGGAGATCGACGGCGTCGAGCTCATCTTCTTCGACGACAATCAGTCGCAGCTCGACGCGTTTCGCGCGAGGACGCTCGACTTCATCATGAAGGTCCCGCAGGACCTGCTCGCGACGCTCGAGCGCGTGGAAGAGGCGACCGTGGTCAACGAGCCGACCAATACGCACCCGGTCCTTCGCCTGCGCGTCGACGAAGGTTCCATCGGCGAGGACGTTCGGCTTCGCCAGGCGTTCAAGTTCGCCACCGACCGCGAGCTGCTCAACCTCGACGCGCTCGACGGGGCGGGAACCGTCGCGAACAACGACCCCATCGGCCCAACCTACGGTGGGCTCTACAATCCGCAGAAGAACCGCGGGCACGACCCCGAGCGCGCCCGCGAGCTCATCGCCGAGGTCCTTGCGGATGGAACCGGCAACGGCTACGTCGTCGAGGTCGATGGGCAAGCGCGCGTTGAGGTCCCGTTCTACGTAGGCGACACGTTCGAGTACGGGCTCGTGGCCGAGTTCCTGCAGCAGCAGTGGCGCGAGGCGAACATCTTCGTCGAGCTCAACGTGGTTCCCGAGAACGTCTACTACGCCGAGGGCGACAACAACTGGTTGAACACCCAGCTCGGCATGACCGCCTGGGGGACGCGCCCCACACCGCAGGAGTACCTGAGCGTGGCGTACACGACCGGGGCGGCGTTCAACGAGTCGCGATGGTCGGATGAGGAGCTCGACCGCCTCGCCGCGGAAGCTTCCCGGACCGCGGACATCGACGAGCGATCGGAGATCTACGAACGTATCAGCGGCATCTTCTATGAGCGTGGACCGGTCATCATTCCGTATTTCCGACCGGTGGTCGGTGCGTACCAGAACCGGGTCGAAGGGCTCGACATGCACCCCTTCCCGGGACGAACCGACTTGAGCGGCGTGAGTCTGCGGTAGCCCATGGCCGCCGATCCTGCTGGTGCCGAGGCTTCCGCCTCGGCGCCCCGGCGCAGCAGCCGGCGACGATCGGTGCTCAGGAACCTCTTCGGCCGACCTCTCGCCCTCGCGGGGACCGTCGGTGTGGTCGTGTTCCTGTTGCTGACGTTCTTCGGCCCGCTGCTCGCGCCGTATCTATTCGACCAGGTCATCCGCGGAACCGACGTAGGCCTCGAGACTCGTCGCGCCATGGTGAGTCAGCCGCCGTCGGCGACGTTTCCGCTCGGCACGGATCAGCGCGGTCGTGACGTGCTGAGCCGGATGCTGTGGGGCGCGCGCGAAACGATCGGCCTGCCGCTCGTGGCGACGACACTGTCGGTCGTTCTCGGAACGTTCGTGGGGCTGCTCATCGGCTACGCGGGCGGCGTCCTCGACGATATCGTCTCCCGGATCCTCGACAGCCTGATATCGATCCCCGCGATGGTGCTCGCGCTCGTCATGATCTCTACGATCGTGCCGCTGCTCTCCGAGTCGCAAAGCACGCTGGTCGGTCTCGTGGGTGCGAGTAGCATCAGTCTGACCGCGGTCGTCGTGCTTATCTACGTGCCCATCATCTCTCGAGTCGCGCGCAGCGCCACGCTGTCGGTCCGCGAGCGCGGCTACATTGAGGAGGCAAAGCTGAGGGGCGAGGGAACGCTGCACATTCTGTTCGTGCAGATCCTGCCGAGCGTGCTCCCCGCTCTCGTTGTCGAGGCGTCGTTGCGGCTCTCGTACGCGATCATTCTCGTGACCTCGCTCGGTTTCCTCGGCCTGGGCGTCCAGCCGCCGTCTCCGGAGTGGGGCCGACTGGTACTCGACGCCCGTACGCAGTTTCAGGACGCTCCGTGGGAGCTCTGGTACCCCGTTGCAGGGATCGCGCTGCTCATCATCAGCGTGAACCTCATGTCGGACGGGTTGCGGCGAGTGCTGCGCAACGAGGAGTAGCGGCATGCCGGAACCCGTCATCAGCGTCGAGGACCTCTCGGTCGACTACCGGATTGGCAATCGGTGGTTGAGCGCGATCCACGACGTCGACCTCACGATTGACCCCCTTCAGATTCACGGTCTCGTGGGCGAGAGCGGCAGCGGCAAGTCCACCCTCGGGCTTGCGATGATGCGCTACCTCGCACGCAACGCCCGCATCACCGAGGGCGCGATACGTTTCGGCGACGACGATCTACGCACGCTTGGTGAGCGCGATATCGAGCGGGTTTGGGGCGCGCAGATCGGCCTCGTCCCGCAGAATCCCATGGATGCGCTCAACCCGTCGCTGCGGATCTCACGCCAGATGACCGAGGTAACCCGGCTCCACCTCGGGCTCTCCGCAAGCGAGGCGGCCGAGCGCGCGATCGAGGCGCTCGGGCACGTTCAGATCGCCGATCCGGAGCGCGTGATTACGCGGTATCCGCACCAGCTGTCCGGCGGCATGCTCCAGCGCGTCATGGTCGCGATGGCGCTCAGCACACGGCCTCGACTGCTCGTGCTCGACGAGCCCACGACAGCGCTCGACGTCACCACGCAAGCGGTGATCCTCGATCTGCTGCGCGACCTGATCCACGAAGAGGAGGCTGCGGCGCTCTACGTCTCGCACGACCTGGGGACGGTGGCCCAGCTATGCGACTTCGTGACGGTGCTCTACGCGGGGGAGGTGATGGAGAGCGCGCCCGTCGGTGAGCTCTTTGCCCGACCGCGGCATCCGTACACCGCCGGCCTGCTCGCGTGCCTTCCGTCGTCCGTGCACGTGGAGGAGAGCAGACTCGCGACGATCGAGGGGGTTGCCCCGTCGCTCTCCGGACGCGGATCGGCGTGCGTGTTCGCGCCGCGCTGTCCGCTGGCGACCGACCAGTGCCGCGGCGAGAAGCCCCCGCTCGAGGACCCCGGCGACGGCCGCCTGGTGCGGTGTTGGCGGTGGCGTGAGATCGACCGAGGCGAGCTCGTCCCGTTTCCGGGCAACGAGGAGCGGCACGAGGACTCCGCGCCGCGCAGCGGTTGGGTCCTGCACGCGACCGGAATGGCCAAGCGATTCGGGTCAAAGACGCTCGTGCACCGGATCACTCGCCAGACTCCCGACTACGTGCAGGCGCTCGACGACGTGTCGGTACACGTGTTCGAGCGGTCGACCTTCGGGCTCGTGGGGGAGAGCGGGAGCGGTAAGACGACGCTTGCGCGGACGCTGCTCGCGCTCGTCGAGGCGGACACCGGTGAGATCAGGCTTCAGGACCGGCCGGTCAGTCTCCGGCTTCGCGATCGCGATCGGGAGACTCTCCGAGAGCTGAGGATCGTGTTCCAGAATCCGAACGATTCGCTGAATCCGTACCGCACGGTCGGGCAGACAATCGGCAGGACGATCCGCAAGCTCGGTCGGTCCGGCCAAGGCGGGACCAGCGCGGCGGGCGGCGCCGCACCCGACGGGACGAGCTCGCTTCGTCAGCAGGTCGAGCAGCTGCTCGTCGCCGTGGGGCTCTCCGAGGACTACTACGACCGGCGTCCCACGCAGCTCAGCGGTGGCGAGAAGCAACGCGTCGCGGTTGCCCGCGCTTTCGCGCCACACCCGGCGCTCATCGTGGCAGACGAGCCGACCTCCTCGCTCGATGTCTCGGTACAGGCGGTCATCCTCAACCTTCTGAAAGACCTGCGCGCGCGGGAGGGTGCGTCGTATATCGTGATCTCGCACGACCTCGAGGTCGTGAGCTACCTCTCGGACCATATCGCCGTGATGTACCTCGGAGAGATCGTCGAGCAGGGGTCGAACGCCGATGTGAACAACTTCCCCTCCCACCCGTATACCGAGGCGCTCCTGTCTGCAGCGCCGGTGCCCGACCCGGCGGCCCGTCACGAGCCGATCACGCTCGAGGGCGACGTACCGTCTCCGCGCGAGCGCCCCTCGGGGTGTCCGTTCCACACGAGGTGCCCTCGGAAGATCGGCCGTGTCTGCGAGACCGATCGTCCGCCGGTGCGCGCCGATGAGAGCGGCCACGAAATCAGATGCCACTACACCTTCGAGGAGCTCGAGCGGATGCAGAGGGAGGGACGACCGTGACGCGCTATATTCTGCGACGCATCCTGTTGCTGCTGCTTACGATTCTCGTAACTTCGTTTCTCATCTTCGCGCTGACGAACCTGCTGCCGGGTGACATCGCGCGACTCGTGCTCGGACGCGACGCGTCTCCTACCGCGGTGGAGAACTTCCGCGCGGAGTTCGGGCTCGATCGGCCGCCGCTCGCGCAGTACGCGAACTGGCTCGGCGGTTTCGTGACCGCCGATTGGGGGCGGTCGTTCACCGCTGGCAGCCCTCCCGTGCGGTCGCTCGTGCTTTCCCGCCTGTCCAATTCGCTGCGGCTCGCGGGGCTCACGCTCGCGATCGTGATCCCGGTCTCGCTCGTGCTCGGCGTGTGGGCGGCGCTTCGCGAGAACTCGTTCATCGACAGTACAATCTCGGTCATGTCGTTGTCCGTGGTCGGTCTGCCGGAGTTCGTTACGGGTATCGTCCTGATCAACGTCTTCGCGCTCGGGCTCGGGTGGTTCGAGGCGACGGCGCTCGTCTCGTCGGGCATGTCGCTCTGGGGATGGCTGCGCGTTCTGTTGCTGCCGGCGTTGACGGCGAGCCTCGTCCTCATAGGCTATATAACGAGGATGACGCGGGCGGGGATGCTCGAGGAGCTCAAGAAGCCCTACGTGCGGACCGCCATGCTCAAGGGGTTGTCCTGGCGCCGCGTCGTGTTCACACACGCGCTTCGAAACGCCCTCCTGCCGACGATCGCCGTGATCGCGCTATCGATCGGCTGGTTGATGGGCGGGCTCGTTGTCATCGAGAACGTGTTCAACTTCCCGGGTGTCGGGTCGTTGCTCGTGACCGCCGTCACCCAGAAGAACCTGCCGGTTCTGCAGGCCATCTCGGTCCTGATTGTCTTCTTCTATTCGTTCGCCAATCTCCTCGCCGACCTTCTGTTCGCGCTTCTGAACCCCCGGATCCGGTTGCGTTGAGCGAGTAGGCGTTTGTCCGGGGCCGCTGGCCTCCCGGGCCCGGACCGTGGGATAATCCGGGTCGGAGGACGAGATGGAGTACAGACAAGTGGGCCGATCGGGCCTCAAGGTTTCCGAGCTCTGCCTGGGCACGATGACGTTCGGTCACGGGACCGACCAGGCCGAAGCGCAGCGCATGGTCGACCGCGCCTTCGACGCCGGGATGAACTTCTTCGACACGGCGAACACGTACGCGGACATGCAGTCGGAGGTGTTTCTGGGCAAGGCGCTGGCTGGGAAGCGCGAACAGGCGGTCGTAGCGACGAAGTTCTACAACCCCACCGGCAGCGGGCCGAACGATTCGGGCATGTCTCGCTACCACATCATGAACGCGGTCGAGGCGAGCCTGGGGCGCCTGGACATGGACCACATCGACATCTACTACATCCACCACGTCGACCAGCAGACGCCCATCGAGGAGGCGCTGCGCGCGCTCGACGATCTCGTGCACGAGGGTAAGGTCCGCTACATCGCGGTGAGCAACTACGAGGCGTGGCGCCTGATGGACGCGCTGTGGACCTCCGAGGCGAACGGGCTCGCGAAGTTCATTTGCTATCAGCCTCAGTACAGCCTCGTCGTGCGCGACATCGAGCTCGATATCCTGCCGGCGTGCGCGCACACGGGTCTCGGCGTGGTAACCTGGGGACCGATCGGCGGCGGCTTCCTCTCGGGGAAGTACAAGCCGGGCGAGCGCACCAAGAGCGGCACGCGCTCGGAGGAGGGCTGGGCCTATCCGGGCAAGTTCTTCGCGCCGAACGCCGACGAGACGCTGTCGGTTCTCCTCGAGGTTGCCGAGGAGCTGGGTCGATCGCCGGCGCAAGTCGCGATCCGGTGGCTGCTCGAGCGACCGCACGTTTCGTCGGTGATCACCGGTGCGCGTACGCTCGAGCACTTCGAGAACAACGTCGGCGCCGCCGAGTGGACGATGCCGGAGGATGCGTACAACCGGCTCACCGAGGTCTCGGCACCACGGGTCAAGTATCCCGAGGCGATGGAGTGGACGCGAGACGCCTCGCGGCTGTCGGCGATCACCGGACCGAGCGTCTGATGCTCGAACGAACGGCGGTCGTCGGCGCCGGCGCGGTCGGCGCGTCGATCGTCGCGATGATGATCGGGGCAGGCCGTCCGGTCGTGCTCGTTGCCGACGACGAGCGGGCCGCCCGCTTGCACCGCGAGGGCATCCGGGTCAACGGCGAGCGCTTCGACCCGCCGGTCGACGCGGGAGCACGCGAGGGCTCGCCCTACGACCTCGTGGTCGTCGCGGTCAAATCGACCCAGCTCCGCGCCGCGCTCCCGCTCGTGGCCCGGGCGGCGGGCCCGTCCGGTGTGGTGGTCAGCCTGCTGAACGGGATCTCGAGCGAGGCGACGATCCGCGCCGCGCTCGACGCCGCCACGCCGCCGCAGCAGCGCGTGGTGCCTGCGATGATCCTGGGGATCGACGCGGTTCGCGCGTCGGATGGCTCGGTGACCTACCTCAACCGCGGGACGATCCACTACGGCGCCGACTCGCGACAGGCGCCGGTGCCCGACGACGTGCTCGCCTCGCTCGGCGAGACCTTCGAAGCGGCCGGCATTCCCTCGAAGCGCTCGGAGGACATCGTCCGGACGCTCTGGTGGAAGTTCATGATCAACGTGGGCATCAACCAGGCTTCCGCCGTGCTCCGCGCGCCGTACGGGGTCTTCCAGCGCTCCGAGCCGGCGCGCGATCTGATGGGCGCCGCGATGGACGAGGTGATCCGGCTCTCGCGCGCGGTCGGCTCGGGCCTCGCGCAAGCCGATTTGGACGCGTGGTTCGAAACGCTCGCGACGCTCGACCCCGGCGGGAAGACCTCCATGCTCCAGGACGTGGAGGCCGGTCGACCGACGGAGGTCGACCTTTTCGCCGATACGGTCGTACGGCTCGGCGAGGAGCATGGGGTCGCGACGCCGGTGAACCGGACGCTCGGTCAGATCATCCGCGCGAAGGAGTCGCTCGCAGCCGCGGATCGGTAGCGATGCGCGCGAGCGCGTCGGCGAGCTCGGTGCTACTGTGCGCTCGGGCCGACAGCGGCTATGCTTGAAGCATGTTCAAGCTGGTCTTCTACGTTCCCGAGGACGACGCGGAGTCGGTGAAGGCGGCGGTCTTCGGCGCCGGCGCCGGCAGATACGAGCTCTACGACTCGTGCGCCTACCAGACAGCCGGGACGGGGCAGTTCCGCCCGCTGCCGGGAAGCGATCCCTACGTAGGAAAGCAGGGCGTGGTCGAGTACGTGGAGGAGGTGCGCGTGGAGACGGTGTGCCGGGACGAGGTGGTGCGCGCCGCGGTGACCGTGCTGCTCGACGCACATCCCTACGAGGAGCCGGCGTACGAGGTCTACCGGATCTGGACCGCGGAGGATCTGCCGGTCGAGTAGCTCTTGCGAATCAGGGCGCGGTGAGCGTCGGGGCAGGAAGGACGGAGGTAGCCGTCGAGGCTCATGGGAAGGACGAGATAGCACGTGCAATCACCGGCGAGCTCGTCGCGCGTCTCACAGACGAAGTCGAGCTCGTCTTCCGCTACGGGTCGTTCGTGCGGGGTGATACCCACCGCTGGTCGGATCTGGACATGTCGTACGTCCCGCGCGTGTAGCGCGCCGGCGGGCGACCCAGCCGGCGGCTCTGTCGAGAGAACTACGTCGTGCTCTGGTCGGGCGACCCAGCCCGGCGCTGCCCGAACCAGCTACGTCGTGCTCTGGTCGCCCTTGACCTCATCGATCAGCTCGTCGGGAATGTCGTCGAACGACGCGTAGTTCATCGAGTAGAGCTTCGCGTACAGACCTTTCTTCTCCATGAGCTCCTCGTGGTTCCCGACTTCGACGACCTCGCCGTCCTGCAGAACGACGATCCTGTCGGACCCGCGGATCGTGGAGAGCCTATGGGCGATGACGAGGCCGGTGCGGCCCTGCAGAAGCCGCTTGAGCGCCTGCTGGATCAGCTTCTCGGTGTAGCTGTCGATGTTCGCCGTCGCCTCGTCGAGCACGAGGATCTTCGCGTCGGCGACGAGCGCGCGGGCGAAGCTGATGAGCTGTCTCTGGCCCTGCGAAAGGTTGCCGCCGCCTTGCTCGAGCGTCGTGTCGTATCCGTCGGGCAACTGCATGATGAGCTCGTGAGCGCCGACGGCCTTCGCCGCCTCCTCGATTTGCTCCATGGTCGCGTCGGTAGTGCGGTAACGGATGTTCTCGAGGATCGTGCCGGTGAACAGGAACGGCTCCTGGAGGACCATTGCGATGTTGTCGCCGAGCGATTTCTGGGTCACGTCGCGGACGTCGTGTCCGTCGATGAGAATCTTCCCATCCCAGATGTCGTAGAACCGGTGCGCGAGCGCCGTGAGGCTCGTCTTGCCCGATCCGGTGGGCCCGACGAGCGCGACGGTCTCTCCCGGGTTCACCGTGAACGAGACGTTCTTCAGAATGGGCCGGTCGGGCTCGTACCCGAAGGTCACGTTCTGAAACTCGATCCGGCCGTCGATGTCGGTGAGCTCGTGCGCGTCGGGCTTGTCGGCGACGTCGACGTTGACGTCCATCACCTCGAAGATGCGGTGCCCGGACGCCATCGCGCGCTGCATGATGCTGTACTGCATCGTGATCGAACGGATCGGCGCGAAGAAGCGTTGGACGTAGAAGATGAAGGCCACCATGATGCCGAGCTCGAGCGTCTGGTTGAGTACCATCGTACCGCCGACGATGATGACCACGGCCATCGCGATGCCGGTGAGCGTGTCGACGATAGGGATCATGATCTGCGCGAACCGCGTTGCGCGGAGCTGCGCGGCGAGGTTCGCCTGCGCCTTGTCGTCGAAGAGCACGTAGTTCGTGTCCTCTCGCGCCATCGCCTGGACCGTGCGAACGCCGTTGATTCCTTCTGCGAGCGCTCCGTTGGTGGTGGAGCTCGCGTGGCGGGCCCCGATGAACGCCTTACGCGCGCGCGGGAGCCATACGAAGCGCACGACAAAGAGTACGGGAACGATCGCGAGCGTCAGCAGTCCGAGCTCGAGGTGGAGCGTGAGGATGACGGCGATGATTCCCGTCAGCAGGACGACGTCTCCCACCGCGAAGATCGACGACTCGAGAAACTGCTGCAACGCGTGCACGTCGCCCTGGAGGCGCGACATCAGGCGTCCTACCTCGGTCTTGTCCATGAACGAGAGCGAGATTCGCTGCAGATGCTCGAACATGGAACGCCGCATGTCGAAGAGGACGCGTTCGCCTATCTCGCTCGCGAGCCGTTCCTGGATGTAGTTCGCCGCGTAGTTCACGAGGATCACGACGCCGAAGACCGCGGCTGCGATGTAGAGAATCCTGCTGCTCGCGTCGTCGCCGACGAGCGCCTCGTCGATGGTCGCTCTGATGATCAGCGGTACCGCGAGCTGCGTCGCGGTGAACAGGAGCACTCCGAGCAGCGCGAAGACGATCTGCTTCTTGTACGGGCGGACAAACGGAGCGAAACGTCCCACCACGTGCGCGTCGAATACCCGTCCGAAGAGCTGCTCGTCGCGGCTGATCTGTGAACCGACTACCGCGAGCGGCGGTCGCTCCACCCTGGGTATGTCGTAATCGTGAAACTCTTCCCGTATTCTATTCTGCGAAGACATATGCAACCCCTAGTGCAGCAGGCTTTCGTCTACCGGATTCGACTGCAGCTCGTGGAGCGCAGCGTAGCGTCCGCCCTGCGCGAGCAGCGATTCGTGGTCTCCCCGCTCTACGACGTGCCCGTCGTCGATGAAGAGGATCTCGTTCGCGTGCATCAGCGAGCTCAGTCGGTGCGAAATGATGATCACCACAGAATCCGCAGAGTGTTCCTTCAGCGAGCCGAGGATCCGCTGTTCGGTCGCCGCGTCGATTGCGGCGGTGGAATCGTCGAAGACGAGGATCGACGGCTGCATGACCAGCGCCCGGGCGATGACGAGCCGCTGGCGTTGCCCGCCGGAAAGCGAGACGCCGCGCTCTCCCACGAGCGTCTCGTAGTCACGCGGAAGGCCCCTGATGTAGCTGTGCAGCTGGGCGATGTTGGCGGCGTTGGTGATACGGTCGCGGTCGGCCCACGGGTCGCCGTAGGCGACGTTGTTCTCGATTCCCGCGGTGAACAGGAAGATGTCCTGCTGGATCACGCCGACCTGAGAGCGCAGCGACTTGAGCGTAACGTCGCGGACGTCCTGGCCGTCGATCGAGATGCTCCCCGCCGAGACGTCGTAGAAGCGGGGGATGAGGTGCGCGATCGTCGACTTGCCGGCGCCCGGCGGGCCCACGATGCCCACCGTCCGGCCGCGTCGCGTTTCGAAGCTCACGTTCGACAGCACGGGGACCTTTTCGTCGCCGAGCTGGTACGCGAAGCCCACGTTATCGAACCGGAGCACCGCGTCGGTCACCGCGAGCGGCTTCGCGTCGGGCTTGTCCCTGATGTCCGGCTCTTCGTCGAGCACCGTGAACAAGCGCTCGCCCGAGGTCGTGGCCCGAGCGATCGCGTTGACGAGCAAGCCGAGCTGGCGCACCGGCATCTGCAGCACCGTCATATAGGCGAGGAACTCGGTGAGCCGCCCGACGGTGATCTCGCCGGCGAGCGTCTTCTGGCCGCCGACGAGCAGGACGAGGCCCATCGAAACGTAGAAGGCGAACGTCATCGCGGTGCCGTTCGCCACGCGCGTCCGGATACGCTCGTACGTGATCTCCTTGGCCTGGTCGCTCGCCTCGTCGAACTTGCCCATCTCGTAGTCCTGCGCGGCGAAGGCGCGGACGACGCGAATACCCTGGAGGTTCTCCTCCATTACCCGGGTCAGGTACGACAGACGTTCCTGGAGGCGGTGCCAGCTCTCGCGCAGCGAGAGCCTCGCGTCGATCGCGCGCCATCCGACGAAGGGCACGAAGCTCAGCGCGAGGACGCCGAGGAACCAGTCGGCGGCGATGAGCCGGTACGAGCCGATTCCGATCAGGAGCGCGAGGAAAATGACGCGCTTGATTCCCGTGTTCACGAACAGCCGCACACCCTCGACGTCGAGCATTCCCCGCGTGATGAGGTCGCCCGAGTGGGCGTGATCGTGGTAGCGGAAGTCGAGCCGCTGGATCTTGTCGTAGATCGCGACGCGGAGCTCGTAGCCAATGTGCTGGCCGACCGCTTCGCCAAGGTAATTGTGAAGCATCGTGAACAGACCGCGCAGCACGCTCGCGCCGAACAGGAGCACACCGGTTACCAGCAACGCCTGGCGTGCGTCGGTCATCGTGCCGGCGCCGCGGAGCATTCCGTAGGCGTTGTCGACGGCGGCGCCAAGGTAGCGGGGAATGTACAGCTGGAAAACGACGGCCACGATGAGCGCGCCGATCGCCGCGGTCATCCGCCACGGATAGCGAAACGCCATCCGTGTGACCCGGCCGATCACGTCGAAACCTTCTACCATTTTCCGGAACGTGAACCGTCCCGACTCTCGCGGTTGTGCAGTTGGTATGGATTTCATAGGCAGGTGTTCCTATCCTATCCCCCTCGAATACGAGGTGCAATCGTTGGCGGACGAAATTCGCGCCGATTCGCGAGCTTTCCGCGTGCGAAACCCTCGCTCACTGTGGGGATCTCATGAACATCCTCAATTCCAACGCCACGGTCAATACGGTCCAGCCGATGCGCGACGATTGCCATCGCGGCGACTCGTTCATACACTCCTACCCGTGCAGAACCTCTGGCAGCGCCTGCCTCGCCCCATCCACGCGCTCGCGCCGATGGAGGACGTCACGGATACCGTCTTCCGCCGTATCGTCGCCTCCTGCGGGGCTCCCGACGTCTTCTTTACCGAGTTTATCCACACCGATGTCGTTCTCGCCCCGCGCGGGAACCGCCCCGGGGTGACGCCGCGGCTCGAGTTCACGCCTGCCGAGCGTCCGCTCGTCGCGCAGATCTGGGGGACCGATCCCGAGTCGTACGCCCGTGCCGCGGTGCGGCTCGGACACATGGGGTTCGACGGCGTCGACATCAACATGGGCTGCCCCGTCCGTAAGATACGCAGCAAGGGCGCGTGCTCGGCGTTGATCCGCACGCCCGCGCTCGCCGCCGAGCTCATTGCCGCGGCGAAGGAGGGCGGGTTGCCGGTCAGCGTGAAGACGAGGATCGGCCGTGACCGTCTGCAGACCGAGGCGTGGATCGGGCACATTCTCGAGCAGAACCTCGACGCGCTCACCGTCCACGGGCGCGCGGCCGAACAGGAGAGCGATGGGCGGGCCGATTGGGCCGAGATCGCGCTCGCGGCGAAGCTGCGTCGGGCAATGGGTGTCTCGACCACCGTGCTCGGAAACGGAGACGTGACGAGCCGCGCTCAGGCCGACGAGCTCTGCGCCCGCTACGATATGGATGGAGTCATGGTCGGTCGCGGCGTGTTCGCAGATCCGTACCTCTTTGCGACCGACGGCCGCGCCGGCACCTTCGCCGCCGCCGCGCCGGAGGCGAAGATCGACCTTCTCCTGCGCCACCTGCGGCTCTACCGCGAGACGTGGGGAGACACGCGAAACTACGAGATCCTGAAGAAATTCTACAAGGTCTACCTTGTCGGCTTCGAGGGTGGCGACGATCTGCGCGAACGGCTCAACGAGACGCACGACTACGACGCCGCCGAGCGGGTCCTCGCCGAGTGGACGTCCGGCACGCGCTCCGGCGCGGGAGCGTCGGCATGAGCGCCCGCGTGCGAAGCGCGCCGCGCGCGCTGCTCGTCCAGCCGCCGGTCTACGACTTCGCGCTCTACGACCTGTTCATCTACCCGTTCGGTCTCCTGCGCATCGGCCGATGGCTCGCCGACGCCGGCTACGACGTAACGCTCGTCGACGGGCTGTCGCGCGGACGCTCCGCCCGTGAGGTGCGACGCGACGCGCCTGGTCGCGGCAAGATCGCCCGCCGGCGGAGGGGCTGCTCGCGCGCGGCGTGATGCCGCACGTATCCGAGTACTCGCCCGTGCCCGGATCGCGTCTGTTCGCCGAGGCGTGCCGCGCGAGCAGGTACCCGCTCGCCGAGGAGCCGCTGTGCCACAACAACACCGCGTTTCCGACCGCCTGGGAAAGCTTCACGCGCGGCGATCTCGCGCGGATCAAGCGCCGCGCCGCCGACGGACGACGGCACCTCGCCTCAGCCCCACAGCCTTTGCGAAGCGCACCCGGGCTGCTACGATAGGGTGTGAGTCTCGATTACCTCGCCAATCAGGGGATTACGAGTTCGCGGGTGCTCGCCGCGCTACGCTCGGTACCGCGCGACCGCTTTGTCCGGCGGGACGAGGCTGCCGACGCGTACGCGAACCGGCCGCTTCCCATCGGCTTCGGCCAGACGATCTCGCAGCCCTACATCGTCGGCTACATGACGCAGGAGCTCGACATTCGCTCGAACGATCGCGTGCTCGAAGTGGGAACGGGAAGCGGCTATCAGACCGCCGTGCTCGCCGAGCTCTCCGACGACGTCTATTCGGTGGAAATCGTGCCCGAGCTCGCCGCTCGCGCCAGGTCGACGCTCGACGAGCTCGGGTACACACAGGTTCGTACGAAGGTCGGCAACGGTCGGGAGGGCTGGCCCGAGCACGCGCCTTACGACGCGGTTGTCGTTACCGCCGCAAGCGAGTCGGTGCCGCAGCCGCTGGTCGATCAACTCGCGAGCGACGGCCGCATGATCATCCCGCTCGGCGCGAGTCCCGTAGCTCAGGAGCTGGTGATGATCCGCAAGGACGCACGCGGTCGTCTGTCCCGCACGAACCTGCTTCCGGTCCGGTTCGTCCCGCTCACCGGCGCATGACGATCAAGGTTACCACCGCCCCGGGCATCGAGGACGTCGCGCGCGACGAGTGCTCGCGGCTCTTCGCCGACGCCGGCATTCCGGTGCTCGAGAGCAGGGTCGAGGCGTTCGGGCTCGCCGGGGTGGTCGCGTTCACGCTCGGCGACGAGGTCGTCTTCGAGCAGGTCCGCCGCGCCGATCCGCTGTCGCGGGCGCGCTCGCTCTTCCATGTGACCGTGCACACCGCTGAGCTCGAATGGGACGGCTCCACGCTCGAAAGCCTGCTCGACGCGCTGAGCCGCATCGACTTCGGTGAGATGAAGCGCACGACGAGCTTCCGCGTCTCCTGCAGCCGGGTCGGCGATCACGGCTTCCAGAGCCCTCAGGTCGAGCGCGAGACCGGTGCGATCCTCCAGGAGCGCTACGGGACCGCGGTCGACCTCGAACGATACACGCTTCACGTCAAGGTCGACATCGTCGGTGATCGCGCCTTCTGTGGCTACCAGCTCACCGGCCGCAAGGGGCTCGACCGCCGGCACCGCTGGGTCTACCACCCCCGTGTTACGTTGCGCACGCCCATCGCGTACGCAATGCTCGTGCTGAGCGGGTTTGCGAGAAAGCCCGGGGCGTTGCACGACCCCTTCTGCGGATCAGGGACGATCCTCCTCGAGGCGGCTGGTGTCCTCGCGGACCGCGACGCGCGAGACCGGTCGGCCGTGCGCGTGTCCGGGAGCGATCTGCGACTGGAGGCTGTCGAAGGCGCCCGGGCGAACCTTGGCGCCGCCGGGCTCGAGTCCGTCCTCGTTGCGCGCCACGACGCGCGCGAGCTCGGCTCACTCCTCGAGCGACGCTCGCTCGACTACATCGTCACCAATCCGCCCTTCGGGATCCGCCTCGGCCGAGGCTCGAACTTCCACGCGCTCTACCGGGACTTCCTGACCGGCGCGGCGGCGGCGCTTCGTGCCGGCGGCGTGCTCGCGCTGCTCGTCGGCAAGCGCCGCGGTCTGTTCAACCGGACGCTGCAAGCGTATCCCGAGTTCGAGGTGCAGGGCGTGCGCATCGTCGAGATGGGCGGTGTATACGCCGCGCTCTTTCTCCTGCGGCGGACCGCCGTCGACGAGCAGACGATCCGGGCCGAGCTCGAGGCCGGTGGATACCCGGCATCGTAGCGTAACGGGCCCCGGCGAGCTTTACACCCTGCTCGCCATCTTCTACTATCATCGACCATGAACGCACGACCGCGGTCTTCGTTGAGAGCACGGCTCCTGCTGCTTGCGCTGGTGCCGCTCGTCGGCCTCCTCGCCGCGACCGCGATCGTGGTGCTGCGCATGCAGAACGACGTCGTCGAATGCCTGACGGTCGAACAGCTGACGACGCTGTCGGTCGACCTCGCCGACGTCGCTTCCTCGCTCGCCGACGAGCGCGACGCCTCCGTGCTGCGGGCGAGCGGCGCCGAATTCGGTCCGCCGGTCGACGCCTCCCGAGAAGCGGTCGACGCCGCCGTCGAGCGCTTCCGCGGTGATCGCGCGCGGTACTCCTTTCCCGCGCGTCCAACCGTTGAGGAGCGTCTGCGCGCAATCGCCGACGATCTCGGTCGGCTCGGCGAGATCCGGGCACGCTTCGACACCGGATCCGAGACTCCCAAGGAGCTCTTTGGCGCGTACGACCCGATTGTCCGATCGATCGTCGAGCACATCACCGAGGTAGGAAAGATTCCCCAACGCGCGGACGTCTCGCGACGCGCGCTCGCCTTCGGTCGGCTACTCGCCTCGCACGCTGCGCTCGCCCGGCAGCGCATTCTCGTCGCCTCCGCGCTCGCCGGCGACGGCGTGACCGTTCGTCCGTTGCCGGACGGGTACGCCGCCGGGTCGCGCGGGGTCGTCTATCGCGAGCTGTTTCTCGACCTTGCCGATCCCGCGGAGGCGGACGCCTACCGCGAGGCGCTCGCAGCCCCGGCTGTGGGCGAAGCGGAGTCGGTCGCCGACGCGTTGCTCGCCGGTGCGGTGACGCCGGACGGAGAGATCGGCGCTTCGCAGTGGTACACGACGGCCACGGCGCGGCTCGAGACGTTGCGCGCCCCCGCCGCGCGGGCCGCAGGCGCTCTCCTCGAGTTTGCCCGCACGGACCGGATCGCCGCCGCCCGCACGCGTACCGTCGCGCTCGTCGTCGCGCTCGCGGTCATTCTCGCCACGCTTGCGATCCTCGTCGCGATCTACCGGGCCACCTTGTTGCAGCTCGGGGCCGAGCCGGCGGTCGTCGAGCGCCTCTCCGCGGCGCTGAGCGAGGGCGACCTGACGCATGCCTTCGGCGTGACCCGCGATTCCGGGGGCCGCGATTCCGGCGTCCACGAGGCGATCGTGGCCACCACGCAGCGGCTGCACGCGACGATGAGCGTGCTCCAGACGCAGACCGGTGAGAGCCTGGAGATGAGCCGGTCGCTGCAGGAGAGCGCGCAGGCGAGCTCCGGTGCGGTTGCGCGCGTGAGCGAAGGGCTTTCGAGCGTGGACGAGGACGCGAACGGACTCGACGATCGGATCCAGTCGTCGACCGCGGCGGTCGAGCAGATTCAGCATACCGTCACGAACGTGGCCCGACTGATCAACGAGCAATCGGCGGCGGTGAACGAGAGCTCGGCGGCGATCGAGGAGATGACCGCGTCGATCCGCAACGTCGCGCGAATCGCGCGCGAGCGCGAGGAGACCAGCCACAAGTTGCGCGAGATAACCGATACGGGTGCCGAGTACCTCGAATCGACCGAAGATGTGATCCGGCGCGTGAGCCAGTCGACCGACTCAATGATCGAGGTCATCGAGATGATCAACGGGTTCTCGAGCCAGACGAATATGCTCGCGATGAACGCCGCGATTGAGGCGGCACACGCGGGCGAAGCAGGCAAGGGCTTCGCCGTCGTCGCAGAGGAGATCCGGCGACTCGCCGAGTCGGTGGGTGAGAACGCCCAGACGATCTCGACCGGACTCAACGATACGGTCGAGCGCATCCAGGAGGCCATGCGCGCGAGCCAGGCGACTGGCGAAACGTTCGATCAGGTGAGCGCCGAGGTCCGCGAGGCGACGGCGAGCTTTGCAGAGATCGTGCAGAGCATGAGCGAGCTCTCGGGCGGCACCGGCGAAGTTCTGAAGGCGATGCAGAGCCTCACCGATATCACGTCGCAGATCAAAAGCGCCTCCACCGAGATGGAGAGCGGGGCGAGCGAGATCACCGGTTCCATGGAGTCGGTTGGCACGATATCGCGGAGCGTTCGTGAGGCGATCGCGTCGATCGCCGCCGGAGCGGGCGAGATCCGTGAAGCCGCCGATGACGTCGCCCGGGCCGGCGAAGAGAACCGGCGCCGCATCCGGGAGATACACGAGCAGCTAAGCTTCTTCCGCACGGAGTAGCTTCCCCCGGCGACGGTCGGTCGTGACCGGATAGCTGCGGTCTGCTATGCTGATTGCGCGATGAGCGAAGAGATGGATGCCGCGGTCGCCGAGGCGCTTTCGGGAATCGAGCAGCGCCACGGGGGACCGTTCGGAGCGGTCGTCGTCCGTGACGGCCGCGTGATAGCCCGCGGTCACAACCGGGTCGTGACCCACAACGATCCCACTGCCCACGCTGAGATCATGGCGATCCGCGAGGCGTGTCGCACCATGGGGACCTTCGACCTCGAGGGGTACGAGCTCTACACGACGTGCGAGCCGTGTCCCATGTGCTACGCCGCCGCCTGGTGGGCGCGTATCTCGGTGATTCACTACGGCTGCAGCCGACACGACGCGGCGGAGATCGGCTTCGACGACGAGGCGATCTACGCCGACCTGGAGGGGCGGTCGGAACGACGTATCACGATGGTCCAGGAGGATCGGGAGGCGTGTCTGGTGCCCATGCGGCGCTGGTGCGATCGGCCCGATCGTGTCCCCTACTGAGCGTGAGGAGCGAAGACGTGCAGTCGAGCAGGACATCGTGCATCGGCATCCTGACGAGTGGGGGCGACTGTCCGGGCCTCAACGCCGCGATCAGGGGCGTCGCGAAGGCGGCGATCGGCGAGTACGGGATCCGGGTGATCGGCTTTCACGACGGATTCCGCGGGCTGGTCGAGAACCGGTTCACCGTGCTCGAGGACCTCGACGTGAGCGGTATCCTCACCCAGGGGGGCACGATTCTGGGAACCGCGCGGGACCGTCCGGACCAGATGTTCTTTGATGGAGAGGAGCGAGACACCACCTCCACCGCGGCGCGCAATCTGCGTGCGATCGGCGCCGAGTGCCTCGTCTGCCTCGGCGGCGGGGGGACGCAACGCAACGCGAACCATCTGCGCGTCGCCGGCGGGGTGGACGTGCTCACGCTGCCCAAGACGATCGACAACGACGTCGTCGAAACCGACGTTGCCTTCGGCTTCGACAGCGCGATGTCGATCGCGAGCGAGGCGATCGATCGTCTCCACACGACGGCGACCAGCCACCACCGCATCATCGTCTGCGAGGTCATGGGGCACGACTCGGGCTGGCTCGCGCTGGGTGCCGGCCTCGCCGGCGGAGCGGACGTGGTTCTCATCCCGGAGATCCCCTACGATCTGGAGGCCGTCGCGGCGCATCTCCAGAAGCGACGCGAGTCGGGCAAACGCTTCAGCATCGTCGCCGTCGCCGAGGGAGCTCTTTCGAAGGTGGAGGCGGCGAACGGCTGGCGCGAGCGCGAGGAGCGTCGCGTGGTGATCGAGCACGAGGAGACCGGACGTCCGTACCACCTCGTTCAGGAGCCGAAGGCGAGTCGGATTGCGCGCGAGCTGCAGCGGCTCACCGGTACCGAGGCGCGCGTGACCTCGCTGGGCCACGTGCAGCGAGGCGGGAGCCCGTCGGCACGCGATCGGCTCCTCTCGACGCTTCTGGGAACGAAGGCGGCCGAGTTGCTCGCCGAGGGCACCTACAACGTGATGGTCGCCGTACGCGGCGAGTCGTGCGAGGCCGTCCCGCTCGAGCGGGTGGCGGGCCGCAAGAGAGTGGTTCCGCGCGACCATTCGTGGGTGCGCTCGGCCCAGCTCGTGGGGACCTGTCTCGGCGAGTAGCGACGGGTCAGCGGGGTCTTCCAGCCGCGTCGAGAAACTCCTCCTTGAGGTAGATCATCTCGTAGCGACCTGAGTCGTCGAAATCGTCCTCATCGCCGCTGCGCGCGGCGAAGAAGTAGAGGATGTCGTCCATGTCGTCGATCGATTCGACGACGGCGTAGCGGACGAAGTGCTCCCGGCTCAGGTCGAGCAGTCGTCCGTTGAGCGGATACGGGCTGATCGAGTCGATCAACCCGCGAAAGGTGTTTCGAAGACCGCCGTAATAGGCGCGCGCGCGTCCGACGAGCTCGGGGCGACGACCACCCTCGTCGCGGTATATTTCGAAGACGCCGGGTAGCGAGGGGACGCGCCCCCGGATCACCCGCTTCTCGAGACGCATGAGCGGGCTCCACCAGACGGTGAAATAGGCGGTGTCGTCGCGCAGGCGTTTCTCAACGTGTGGTTCCACCCGTCCACTATACAGGATGAGATCCTCACGTCCAAAGCGCTTCAGTTGAGTAAGGAGCCCAGATCGATGTCCTGGTCGAGCACGCCCCGGATCCGCGCCTGGGTGACGAGGTCCTCGTTGATCCGCTCGAGTTCGGCGATCGAGCGTTCGAGGCGATCGTCGCTGCGCTCGATCTCGAGCAGCTCCTGCTTCGTGTCGAGCCCGAACTGGTCGAGCCCCGCGATGAGGAAGGAGAGCTGGGTGCCGGTCAGCGCACCGAGCGTCGCGCGGTCGAGCGAGACCTCCGCGTAGTAGGCGTACTTGAGAAGCTCGTTGACCGCCCGCCCGGCGAGCTTCTCGTCCTCGCCGGTGGCGTGGTCGTCGAGGTAGCGCACATCGGCCTCCAGGTAGAGTCCCGACTCGTCGAGGCGGTCGATGGTGAAGCGCTCGTGGCCCACCGCGAGAATGTCGAGCCTCCCGTCGTCGTAGCGCTTGATCACGCGGTCCACGATTGCCGAACACCCCACCTGCTGCATCGATTCGCCCCGGTGGTAGACGACGCCGAAGGGGACATCCTCGTCGATGCACCGGTCTATGAGCGAGCGGTATCGCTCCTCGAATATGTGGAGCGGCAGCGGCACGCTGGGGAAGAGCACGAGCTGCAGCGGAAACAAACCGATTCGATTCATCACGCCGCAATATACTCAGATCGTCACGCGACGCCGAATCCGGAAACGTCCTGACAGCCCACGTCGGCAGCACTATACTTGCGGGTAGGCCATGAGACTCAAGAATTACCAGGAAGACGTCGTATTCCGGGCGATCGAGATCGCGCTGGAGGATCAGCCGGAGTTGCTCTCCGACGACGCGTTTGTCAACGACGTTGCTGCCTACGTGCTGAACCGCGTCCCGCCGCGCTACGTGATGAGCGAGCGCGGATTCCTCCGTCTCGCGCTCGAGCATAGCGACGAGGCGAACGGAGATCGCTCGCTCGCGAACGTGATCGAGCTCATGATGCTCGTGAACCGGGGCGTGGAGATCGTGGGATGCCGCCGGTCGGCCGTTCCGGACGAGTCCGCCGCGCCGGATCCCACCCGACTCACCGGACTCGAAGGCGGGTTGACCGCGGAGCCGACGCTCGAATACGTGCACAACTACCCGCAGATCATCGGGCGCGTGGTGGACGCCGAGAGCGGTTCGCCGGTCGTCGACGCGACGGTGACGCTGTTCATCGACGGAGATCTCGTGCCCCCGGCGGCGAAGGGCTGGCAGAACCCGTACGTAACACACGAGCAGACGAGGGGACACTTCAGCTTCTGGCCGCGCGCTGCGAAAAGCGACGCGCTCGAGCTCCACGGTCAGATGCTCTTCACCGTCGACCACCCCGCCTACGAACCGTTTTCGCACGCCGAGCCGGTCACCACCCACGCCGCGTTCGACGCCGCCCGGACGATCAGCGGCGACCGGATCGTGTCGCTTCGGACCTTTGCGCTCACACCGTGCGCCGGGGACGCGGGGGGGCGCTCGTGAAGGGTCGCGACCTCCTCTCGCTCTCCTTCCGCGTGATCGGCGCGCTGTTCGCGTCGATCGGCGCGATCGTCGTGGCGAGCACGCTCGTCTTTCTCGCGCGCGCCGAGCCGGTCGCAGGGACCGTCGTCGACTACGCCGTGGAGCAGAACTCGATCACCTTTCTCCAGGGCAGCGAGCCGACGGGGCTGCTGTACTACCCGATCGTCGAATACTCGGCGGGGGGCGAGGAGCACCGAGTGACCGGACGAACCGGCCGGACATCCCGCACGTGGGAGCCGGGTGAGCGGCTGGCCGTTCTCGTCGCGCGCGGCAACCCGCAGAAGGCACGCATCAATACGGTCTTCGGCGTCTGGGGCAGCGCGATCATCCTCGGTGGGCTGGGCGCGCTCTTCCTGCTGTTGAGCGTTCTCGCGCCGTTCGGGTTCCGAGGAGCGCGTCGTGAGCAGGGCTGAGGAGATCAGACGCGATCAGGAGCGTGCGGAGGCCGCGCGTCCGGCGATTCTCGAATGGCTCCGCGAGGGGCGCGAACCGCTCGACGTATCGCACGAGGTGAGCGAGCGCTTCGACGTGGAAGAGTCGCAGGCGTACCGATGGGTCGCCTACATCGCCGAGGACTTCGAGCGCCGGCGGCGCCGGATCGCGTTCATCGGGCTCTCGTTGTTGTGGCCCGGTATGCTCGTGCTCGTCGCCGGCCCGGCGCTCTGGCTCTTCGGCGTTCCAGGACCCGGGATCACCTTCTGGCTGCTCGGGCTCGTCGTGGGGGTGCCGCTTTCCTCCGCAGGCGCGTGGCTTTCTACCTCGGCACGACGTCTCGTGCGCGTTACGCTCTGACGAGCGGTACGACGCGCGAACCACTCGCGCACGAGCGGGTGAAACCCGTCGAGCGGGTCCGAGCCGCTCATCGCAGCGGGTCTTCGGTGTGCTCGGCGAGGTCCTCGGGGAAGAGCTGCTCGAGATGGTAGCGTGTGACGTACTCGTTGCGGGTCTCGTCGCTCGAGATCCCGCGCACCCGGTAGGCGAGCATGCGCACGGTGGCGACCGGTGTCGCGAGCGGTCTGCCGGACACGTCGACGAGCTGGTTGAATCGAAGCGGCCAGTCGATCTCCTGCGTGTCGCCCTCCGGGTAGACGAGGATGCGCGTGTCGTACTTCATTGACCCTCCCGGTCTCGCTGATGATCTTATCACACGGCCGGGGCGCGGGGTTCAACCCTTCCAATCAACTGAGGTATCCTGCGGGGACCGTTGCAAAGGAGCTCACATGAAAGGCCGAACCTTCCTGATCTTGGCCCTGGCTATTGCCGCGGTCGACATTCTCGTGCCGTATCTCGTGCTTGCCCGGACCGGCAGTTTCGCGGCGAGCTTCCTGTTCTGGTGCGTGATCACACTCGCGATGATCGTCTACGCCGGGATCGTCACGCGACCCTGGAGGAACCGCTGATGTCTGCCCTCTTCGTCATCGTCGCGATGATCGCCTGGACGGTCGTCGCCATGCTGATTGCCGCCGCGGCTCGGCGCGGTATGGGCAAAGGCGCGAGCGAGTTCTTCCTCGGTGGTCGTCGCATCCGGGGATTCGTCTCCGGCATGACCTACGCCGCCACGACGTACAGCGCCTTCATGCTCGTGGGTCTGGTCGGGCTCACGTATCGCAGCGGCGTGGGCGCGCTGGGTTTCGAGATGACCTATCTCGTCTTCACGGTCCTCTTCCTGCTCGTTTTCGGTCCCCGCTTCTGGCTTGTCGGCGAGCGCTACGGGCATATCACTCCCCCCGAGCTTCTCGGCGCGCGCTACGAGAGCAAGTGGGTCGCGTTCACCGGGGCGCTGATCAGCTTCATCATGCTGATCCCGTACTCATCGGTGCAGCTCATCGGAGCGGGGCTGCTCGTTTCCGGTCTGACCGGCGGTGCGGTCCCCTTCTTCGTCGGCGTGTTCATCATGGCGTTCCTGTCGGGAGTGACCGCGATCTGGGCGGGGATGAGATCGGTATCGTGGACGGACGCCGTCCAGGCGATCACGATGATCGTCACGAGCATCGTCGCCGTGCTCTTCGTCTTCTACCGGTTCTTCGACGGCCCGGTCGGGTTCGTTACGACGATCACCGAGACGCAGCCCGAGCTACTCGAGTTCACCTGGTCGCCGGCGCTCTTCGTCGGGCTGACACTGCCCTGGGCGTTCTTTGCGCTGACGAACCCGCAGGTCTCTCAACGCCTGTTCATCCCGGACCGGCTCGGCAGCATGCGCCGCATGATCCTCTACTTCGCCGCGTTCGGGTTTCTCTACACGATCATCGCGACGCTCTTCGGTTTCGCAGCGTCGAATATCATTCCCGGACTCGAGAACCCGGACCGCGCGATGCCGGAGTTGCTCGCGCGCCTGCCCGCCGGCCTGTCGGTGATCATCTTCATCGGTGTCTTCGCCGCGGCGTCGAGCACGCTCGGGTCGATCGTCCTGACGCTGAGCTCGCTGTTCACCCGCGACGTCGTCAAGGTCATCCGCCCGGAGATCAGCGAGGCGAGCGAACGGAGGCTCGCTCAGCTCGCGATGGTCGTTCTGCTCGTCCTCTGCATCGGCTTCGCGTCGCTGCAACTGGGGCTCATCGCGGTCCTTTCGAGCATGGCGAGCGGCGGACTCCTGGTGATGGCGCCGGCGATCATCGGTGCGTTCTTCTGGAAGCGCGCGACCGCCGCCGGCGCGCTGGTCTCCATGATCGTCGGGGCGCTCGTGACCGGGGTGCTCTACCTGACCGGATACTACCCGCTGGGATGGTGGCCGCCGGTGTGGGGCGGGGGGCTGACCGCCGTGCTCTTCGTAGTCGTGAGCTTCGCCACCTCGCCACCTGTTGGAGGCGCGGCGTTCGTAGACCGTCTCAACGCCGACATGGCCGAGCGCGGCCTGCCGTCGTAGCGGAAGTCCGGTTGCAGATCGCCGTTCGTTGGCCGATAATCGGGGTAGTGAAAGCGAACGCGCGTTCTCCCAAAGCGACGATCCTGTCTCGCGCTGCATCCGGAGGTGACGATGTCCGGGCTGTCTGAGGGGATCCAGGCTCGGCTCCGGGCGCTCGCCGACACCTTCGGCGAAGAGCTGCCGAGGCGCATGCAGCAGATCGTCGACAGCGCCCGGTCCGCGCTCGGCGAGGAGACGACGATCGAGGCGGTCCGAGCGCTGCGTCATCACGCGCATAAGCTCGCCGGCTCGGCGGCAACGTTCGGCTTCCACCACGTTACCGCGTGCGCGAAGCGACTCGAGCACGCGCTCGACGCGGTGCTCGAAGAAAAGCGGATCCCTACGCGCGAGGAGCGACGTCAAATCCGGATGTTCGTCGCCGAGCTGAGCGAGTCCACGAGGTCGCACGCGTCGACCGCGGGCGTCGAGGAGCTCGAACAGGTCGACGACGACGGCCACCCCGTTGCCGAGGCGACCCCGGGCCGGACGCAGGAGACCGACGACGGCCACCGTCGTATCGTCCTGCTCGTCCACTCGAACGAGCTGTCTGACACGCTGAGCGAACGGTTCACCTTCTACGGGTTCGAGACGGTCGTCATCGACGGTCCGCAGCGGCTCTCGGAGACGATGTGCACGGGATGCCATACGGCGCTCATCGTCGACGTGTCGCTCATCGAGAACGACTCCGCGGTCGCCGAGCGAATAACGTCCATCCACGCGAATGCAGGCGGCCGTTTCCACGTCGTCTACGTCTCCGACCGTGACGACTTTTCCGTCCGGTTGCTCGCGGTTCGCACCGCCGGTGCGGCGTTCTTCAGCTCTCCGGTCGACACGCATCGCGTGATCGACACCGTCGACGGGCTCACCTCCGGCGGAGCCGGCGAACCGTACCACATCCTCATCGTGGACGACGACACCGAGCAGGTCTCCTACCACGCGCTCATCCTGCAGCGCGCTGGGATGATCACCTCCGTCGTATCCGATCCAAACTACATGTTTTCCGTGCTCATCGAGGCGAAGCCCGACCTCATCCTGATGGATATGTATATGCCCGGCTGTACGGGGCCGGAGCTCGCCTCGCTCATCCGCCAGCAGGAAGCGTTCGTCGGGATCCCCATCGTTTTTCTGTCGGTCGAGACCGACGAGGACAAGCAGTTCGAGGCCGTGAGCCGGGGAGGCGACGGGTTCCTCTGCAAGCCGATAAAGCCGGAGCATCTCGTGACCGCCGTGTCCAACCGCGTCGAGCGGATTCGCAGCATGCGTTTCTTCATGGAGCGCGATTCGCTTACCGGCTTGCTCAACCACACGCACCTGATGCAGAGCCTCTCGACCGAGGTGCAACGCGCAGAGCGGGTACAGCGGCCTCTGTGCTTTGCCATGATCGACATAGACCACTTCAAGCGGGTCAACGATACCTACGGGCACCTCACTGGCGACCGGGTGCTCAAGAACCTTTCCCGACTGCTCACCGAGCGGCTGCGCAAGACCGACGTGATCGGACGCTACGGCGGCGAGGAGTTCGGAATCGTCATGTTCAACGTAGACGTCGACAACGCGAAGCGGATCGTCGACGCGATCCGGAACGACTTCGCGAAGGTCGTCCACGAGGCCGGCGAACGCCAGTTCAGCGTCACCTTCTCGTGCGGCATCGCGAGCTTTCCTACCTACGACGGACCCGGCCCCTTGAGCGAGACCGCCGATCGCGCGCTCTACCTTGCTAAGGAGGAAGGGCGCAACCGCGTCAGCGCGCTCTGACTCACTCGCTCGCCGTGCGGAGCGCTCGGCGATTCGTCACGCGAAAGTCGACCGAGCACCACCACGGCTCGCTCGTGCTCGACATGAACCACTGTTCCTCCCAGACGCGCCTGACGGTCATCGACCGCGCCTCGGCGCCGCGGCTCCACGCCTCCTGCAGCCTCCCCGCGACCGCCTGCGGGTCGACGCCCTCGTCTTCGGGCATCGGCTCTGCCTCGCAGACGCCCGTAGCACCGCCGGGGAGTACCGCGAGCAGGACGCGCAGGCGGGCTTCGGCCGCCCCGGCGGGGAAGGCGGTCGGGAAGTCGGGCGCGAGGGCGAGGGCGGAGTCCATGCAGATCGTTCGATCGCGCGCGTGTGGACCCGCGATCACGAGCGGGGCCGGGAGGCGGGCGGGCATGACCGTGTTTTCAGAGGAGCGCGACGTCGCGCCTCCCGCCGCCCCGTCGAGCTCGCGCCCGGCGAGCAGCACGGCGGGCGGAAGCGCCTGGCTACTCACCGCCCCCGACAGCGAGAACACGAGTTGCTGCAGGCGGGAGAGCTCGGCCTCGACGTTACCGGGCAGTCTGAGGACGGTGAGCAGGTAGTGGTGCTCCACACCGCTATGGTAGTATGGAGCGGGGAGTGTGGACAGAGCCATGAAGCAGAAGGCACGAGCAGCAGTCGATCGGCTCCGGGCGGCGCTGGAAGGTTGGCAGGAAATCACCGCGGTCGGGCTGCACGCCTACGGCGACGACCTCTACGACCCGTACTTCTCGCTCAGCTTCGACGTGTACACGAAAACGGACGTGCGCGAGCCGGCTGCGCGCGAGGTTGCCTTCGGAGACGTGGGTGCGTTCGAGAGCTCGATCCTCACGCACAAGGACCGCTTCCTCCTCAACGAGATTCCCGTGCGCCTCGAATACAAGCTCACCGGGCGTTTCGACGGTCTCGTCTCCGCGGCGCTGAACGGCGAGTGCCGGTTGCGCGATGCGAGCACGTACGCGTTTCGGCGCGTGGTCGACGCGGAGACGGTGCTCTCGCGCGGCGAGTGGTTCGCCACGATACGCTCGAGCCTCGCGAGGCTTCCGGATCGATTCTGGACCGAGTTGCGGTTCGCCCAGGAAGCGACCGCCGAGCACCTGTACGCCGACGTCTCCGCGGCGGCGATGCGCAACGACGCGTTCTACTACACCATGGCCGCCGGGCGGTTCCTCGTGGGCCTCTGCGCGCTTTTGTTTACGATCAACCGCCGGTTCGAGCCGTCGCCGCGACGGTTCCGCGGCGAGGTCCTCGACCTCCCCATTCTGCCCGACTCCTTTCCCGCAAACCTGGAGAACTTCGTACGCCAGGAATCCAGCTTGAGTATGGCGCAACGGGCCGAGCTTGCCGAATTGATGGTAACGAGCGTACTTTCTCTCTAATCTATGCGCCGACAGCTCCTGCTTCTGATCCTCGTTCCGCTCCTTGCCTCGTGCGAACGTACGTTCGCGCTGTTTCCTCTCGAGGTCGATACCGGCAGCGCTGTGGTGCGGATCGAGCTGCGCGAGCGTCGCGGACGGGCCCCGGACGATGAGGGGACGATCGAACCGGGCGGTGAGCTGCTGCTCGAGCTCGAACGCCCGGTTCGGCTCGACGGCGAGGCGGGCGAGCTCGTCGCGGGGTTCGGGGCCGTGCCCGAAGGCGTCGAGATGACCGTGCTCGACGAGGACGGCGTCGCGGTGGCTCGTGGGCCGGCGGCTTCGTCGTTCGCCGGGGTCGAGCGCGGGGTCGCGGTCGACGCCCCGCTGCGGGTTCCACGGGGGAGTACGGTCGCGACGATCCGCTTCTCCGCGCCAAGCCGCGGCGAGTCCGTTCGTCTCGAGCGCCTGCGGCTGCGGCCGTCCACGAGCGGCGCCGGGCGAACGCATCCGCAGGACGTTTCGCTCAACCCGGAATCGCGACGGCTCTACGCGTCTCCCGGCACGGCGGTCGAGTCGTGGAGCGTCGAGGGCTGGACGTTCGACGCGAGCGGCGACGAGCGGTGGGATCCGCGCGCGCCGGTGGAGATTCGTTACCGCTACGAGCACGATGCATCCGTCGACGCCGAGGCGGGACCCGCGCGGGCGACCGTGGAGGTCGGCGCGCGCCGGTTCGAGCTCGACCTGCGTCCGGGCGCGAACCGGGTGGTCCTGTACCCGCGCGTCGAGGGGGTGCGCGTCGAGCGGTTGCACGTCGAGCCCGCGCCCACGCTGGAGCGCGATGCGTCCCGGTTCTCGATCGAGTGGATCGGTCCCGCCGAAGCACCGGGCGACCTGCCCGCGGCGGTGCCGGCGGACATGGGGACGCTCATGCGCTACCCCGTCGAGCTCTGGCGGCAGCCGGACTACGAGCTCTTCTCGTGGACGCTTTATCCCAACGTGCTCGTCGTGGACTCCGCCTCCTACGAGGTGCAGGCGCGCTTCTTCAAGCGGCTCGCCTTCTTCGTCGAGAAGGTGGGCTACCGGGGCGAGCTGCTGACCGACGATCAGCTTCGCGGGCGACACGGGTACAACGCGCACAACTACAACGCCGAAGGGCTCGCCGACTTCTTCACCGCGGTCGAAGACCGCCTGCTCGACCTCACCGCCGAGGAGCGATTGCTGCGAGAGGTCGTCGTCGCGAACGGGATCATACGATCGGTCGACGGCGGGTACGAGCCGGTGGGCGGCGGTGTACTCGCGGTCGCCCAGGAGTCGCACGCCGTCCCGACGCTTCGGCAGCTGCTCGTAGCGCACGAGGCGTACCACGGTGTCTACTACGCTGAGCCAGAGTACGTCGACGCGGTGGACGAGCTGTGGGCAGGACTCGACGAGCGCGAGCAGCGCTACTGGCGGCTCCTGCTCTCGGGACTTCGGTACGACGTAGACGACCCCTATCTCGTGCGGAACGAATATCACGCGTATCTGCTTCAGCAGCCGGTCGCGGCCGCCGGATGGTACTTTGAATCACGTTCCGCCGAGCGTCTGCGCCGGTGGTATCCTGCGTTGGGGTCGTGGTTCGACGCCTACTTCGCCGATTACGCCGGCACACATCGGGAGCAGGCCGCGCGAGTACAGGCAGAGCTCTACCGGCTGACCGGGCTCGTCGCGCGGGACGTCTCCTGCCTCGAACCGATCGACGGCCTCGAACCGATCGACGCTAAATGACGTAGTCGATCTGTCGATCTCGCGTCGCCTTCTCGCGCATCAGGTCACCGAGCGACCGGTCGAGCGTCTTCTCCAGCGTACGCTCAATCTCGTCCCAGAAGAACTCGAGGGTTCCCTCCCGGCGCGTCGCGGTCACGACTTCGAGGCGGCCTTCGAGCCGGGAGAGCGCGTCGCGCACGGAGATCGAATCCGGGTCGCGGGCGAGCGCGTACCCGCCCTGGGCTCCGCGGAAGCTCTCCACGAAGCCCGCCTTCTTGAGAATGACGAGTATCTGCTCGAGATAGTGTTGGGGGATTCCGTGCTTCTGCGATATGTCGCGGATCTGTACCGAGCCCTTGTTGCGCTGCAGTCCCAGCTCCATGAGCGCGGTCAGTCCGTATGTTCCCTTCGCGGAGAGCGCAAACACTGCACACCTCTTCTCACGTCCACTGTATCGAGATGACGATATCTCTCCAGCCGGGTGAAGTCAAACGCGATGAATGCGCCCCTTCCACGGTCCGCGTCGATGTACGCCGAGCGCCTCGCCTGCCACGAGCGACGCGAGGAGCTCCTGCCGGGCGCTCGTGCTCCACGCGAGCGGAAGTCGGTGGATGAACTGGTCGGCGGTGAAGGTGCGCGGCCGTCTGCGCGCGAGCTCGTCCGCGCGTGCGATCGCCTGCTGCATCGTCCCGCGTGTCCGCACCACCGCGCCCGGCTCCTCGCCGGGCGTGCAGCGGTCGCAGCCGAAGCAGACCGAGGAGTCGGTTCCCAGCGCGTCCATCAGGTACGCGCGCCGACAGCCTCCGGCGCGAAGGTAGCCCCGCATGACCGCCTCGCGCGCCGCGCGTTCCGGTTCGAGCTCGCGGACCGGATCGGAGTCGTTCCAGAGCACGATGCTCCACGCGGGCTCCCGGTCTCTCCCGGCCCGTCCGGACTCCTGGAGAAACGCCTCGACGTTCGACGGCAGCTCGTAGTGGACTACGGTGCGGATGTTTTGCTTGTCCACTCCCATGCCGTAGGCGCACGTGGCGGCCAACACGCCATCGTCGGACGCGAAGAACCATTCCTCGACGGCCGCGCGCTCGGGCTTCGTGAGACCGGCGTGGTAGGCGCTGCAGCGGTCGAATCCGACCACCTCCGCGAGCTCGCGCGCGACTGCTTCGGTTCGCTTGCGCGAACGACAGAAGACGAGCGCCGGCCGCTCGACGCCCGAGCCTACGAGCTCGGCGAGCGCCGCCTCCTTCGACGGGGCGTGCACGACGCTGTAGGAGATGTTCGGTCGGTCGGGATCGCCCTGGACGAGCCGCGGACGTCCGGAGTCGAAGAGGATTCGCGTGACCGCGTCGAGCACCACCGGCGAGGCGGTCGCCGTGAAGGCGGTCACCACACGCGGCGAGAGCGCCGCGATGGTCTCGCGCAGCGTGAGGTACGAAGGCCGGAACGTCTCTCCCCACTCGCTCACGCAGTGCGCCTCGTCGATCACGAGGTGTCCCACCCGGATACTCGACAGCTCACGCCGGACCGATTCGGCCGCGAGGATCTCGGGGTTGGCGAGCAGGCAGCGAACGCCGCCAGAACGCGCCGCCGCGAAGATCTCCGAGCGCTCGGAGCGGCTTTGTCCGCCGCGCAGAATGCGTGCGGGTACGGAGGCCTCGGTCATCCGTCGGAGCTGGTCGTCCATGAGCGCGAGCAGCGGGTACACGACGATCGTCAGCCCGTCTACGAGCAGAGCGGGGAGCGTGAAGCAGAGGCTCTTGCCGCTGCCGGTCGCCAGTACCACGATCTGGTTGGGGTTCTCCTCGTCGGGGTGGATCGTGTTCGCGATCACGAGGCGCTGGTACGGGTAGAGGTACGGGAGCCCGAAGGTCGCCTGGGCGATCTGGATCTCCGGGTCGTGCGATTCGGTCGGAGGACTGGGCACGCTCATACCCGTACCTACGCGCGAATCGAGCGGTTCGCTTCGTATCTTCCCGCTTGCCCAATCGAAGGCTGCGTGATAGCACTTGAACGGAGGTACCTATGTCCCGTACGAGCTCGCGCAAACCGAACGTCATCGTCTTCTTCACCGATCAGCAGCGCGCCGACACGACCGGCCTGCACGGAAACCCGATGGGTCTGACACCGAACTTCGATCGCATGGCGCAGGCCGGGACGCACTTCGTCAACACGTTCACCTGCCAACCGGTCTGCGGCCCCGCGCGCGCGACGCTGCAGACGGGGAAGTTCGCGTCCGCGACGGGCGTGTGGCGCAACGGCATCGGGTTGCCCCTCGACGAACCGCGCGTGTCCACGGTCTTCAAGGAGGCCGGCTACGCGACCGGCTACATCGGCAAGTGGCACCTCAGCGAGCACGATCCGGTGCCCCGCGAGGAGCAGATCGGCTACGACTACTGGATGGGGTCGAACGTGCTCGAGTTCCAGAGCGACGCGTACGACCTGAACCTCTTCGACGCCGGAGGGGCGAAGCATCACCTCCCCGGCTACCGCGTGGACGCCCAGACCGACCTCGCGATTCGCTACGTCGACGAGCACAAGGACGAGCCGTTCTTCCTCTACCTCTCGTACCTCGAGCCCCACCACCAGAATCACGTGGACGCGTACCCGGCTCCGACCGGCTACGAGGAGGCGTACTCCGATCCGTGGATCCCCGGAGACCTGCGAGCGCTCGGCGGTTCGTCGGCGCGGCACCTGCCGGGATACTACGGGATGGTCCGGCGGCTCGACGAGGCGCTCGGGCGCGTCGAGGATGCGCTGCGCAGTCTCGACCTGCTCGACGACACGGTCATCCTCTTCATCTCCGACCACGGAAATCACTTCAAGACGCGAAACGGCGAGTACAAGCGCAGTTGTCACGACGCGAGCGTGCGCGTGCCGTGTTTCGCGACCGGACCGGGCTTCCGCGGCGGCGGTCGCGTCGAGAAGCTCGTGAGCCTCGTCGACATCGCGCCGACGCTTCTCGACGCCGCCGGTCTCGACCCGCTCCCGGGGGCGCACGGGCGCTCCGCGCTCCCGCTCGTGGGAGGAGACGGGAGGAAGGCCGATGTATCGGATTGGCCCGACCACGTCTTCATGCAGATGAGCGAGGCGGAAACCGGCCGCGCGATCCGTACTCACCGGTGGACCTACGGTGTCTCTCACGTCGACCCGGCACAGGAGCGGTTGCGACCGTCGGCCGAGTACGCGGATGAGTATACCGAGCTGTTCCTCTACGACCTCGCTCACGACCCGAACCAGCTCGAGAACCTGATCAACCGCGACTCGCACACCGCCGTCCGCGAGCGGTTGCGCGGTTTGCTGCTCGGACGCATCGACGCGGTCGAAGCGCGGACGCCGCGTATCGTCGAGCCCGAGCTCGTCTCCGGCGGGCAGCGCAACGTCACCGCCGCCGAGGTGCTCGAGTAGATCGTCGCAGGCGGTTCGCCGACGGCCTCGGATGTAGTACACTGTTCCCATGGTTGCTTCGGCCTCGGCGCTCCCGACTGCCGTGATCTACCTGATCCTCATTTTCCTGCAGGGCTTCGGCGAGTCGGAGGCGATCACCGTCGACTACCTTCAGGATGGGGTGCCCGAGCTCGCGATCGCCGCGGCCGCCGAACGAGAGGAGGCCGGACGCGTCTACCGGATCGTCGCCCGGCCGGCCGAGCTCGCCGCGGCCGGCGAGCAGCCGGTCCCGCGAGCGGCGGAGGTCCGCGTGGAGCAGAGCGATCTGGTCTCGCAGAACTACCTGCTCTACCCACACCGCGGCGAGCCGCCGTACGGCAGCGCGTTGCCGACGGTCGTTACGCTCGAGCCGGTGCTCGCACAGCTTGCCACGGTAGCCTCTCCGCGCGATCTCACGCTCGAGCTTCCCGAGACCGCCGAGCTCTTCGGCGGCGAGGCAGAGGCCACGCTCGGCGCGATCCTGCACGTCCTGCGCCGCGACGGCGTGACCGTCCTCAGCGCGCCGGAGGCCGGCATCACCCTCCTCGTCGAATACGAGTAGACCCCATGCGCAGAATACTCTTCGTCTGTACCGGAAACATCTGTCGCAGCCCGCTCGCCGAGGCCTTACTGCGGCGCAAGCTCGCCGACCGCGGTGTAGCCGACCGCTTCCGGATCGACAGCGCCGGCACGGTGGACGATCACCTTGGCCAGCGCTCCGACGCCAGGATGCGACGCACCGCCCGGGCACGCGGCGTCGAAATCGACCATCGGGCCCGGCTCGTGCGTCGCGGCGAGCTCGCGGACGCCGATCTGGTGATCGGCATGGACGACCGGCACGTGAGCACCCTCGAGGCGATGGCCGACGGTCGCCCCGTGGAGATCCGTAAGATGCGGGAGTACGACCCTGAAGCGGCTTCGTCGGGCGACCGGCGCGCGCCGGACGTTCCCGACCCGTGGTACGGCGGGCAGGGTGGTTTCGAAGACGTCTACGAGATGGTCGATCGTTCGTGCGAGGTCCTCGCCGACCGACTCGCGGAGGAGTCATGAGGCGCCGACCGGTGACCGACGCACGCTCGGTGGAGGATGCGCTGCGCCGCGTCGCCGGCGAATCGGCGTCGGTGGCGAGCGAGCGATCGGTCGGCGGTGGGTGTATCTCGGACGGACGCCGGGTGACGCTCGCCGACGGTCGGTCGTTCTTCGTCAAGCAGAGCGATTCGCTGCCGCCGGGGATGTTCGCCTCCGAGGCTCGCGGGCTGGAGGCGCTTTCGAGTGAGCGCGGACCCCGTGTCCCGCGGGTGGAGGCGTACTTCGCGGACGAGAGCGGTGGCTTCATCGTGCTCGAGTGGATCGAACCGGGGGAGCGAGGACCCGGGTTCGCGGAGTCGTTCGGGCGCAGACTCGCCGCGCTGCACGCCGAGCGCCGTGTCGAGCGGTTCGGGTTCGACGAAGACAACTACATCGGCTCCACCCCGCAGCCGAACGGCTGGATGGATTCGTGGCACGAGTTCTTCCGCGAGCGTCGGATTGGTTTTCAGACCCGGCTCGCGCGCGAGCGCGGGCTTCTCGACGATCGCGACACGCGCGCGATAGACGCGGTGCTCGCACGGCTCGAATCGCTGCTTCCGGCCCCGGGGCACCCATCGGTGCTCCACGGCGACCTCTGGGGAGGCAACTATCTCGTCGATGCCGGCGGACAGGCGGTGCTGATCGATCCGGCGACGTACTACGGGCACCGCGAGGCGGATCTCGCGATGACCGAGCTCTTCGGCGGGTTCCCCGCGCGCTTCTATCGCGCCTACGAGGAGGCCTCGCCCCTCCAACCGGGCTACCGCGAGCGGGTATCGCTGTACAATCTCTATCACCTGCTCAACCACGCGAATATCTTCGGCGGTGGATACGTGTCGAGCGTACGCTCGGTGGTCAGCAGGTACCGGTAGCGAGTCGAATATGGTTGATATGGGCCGATGAACGAACTCGCCTTGTTCAGCGGGGACGACGAGGCTCGTCGCGCTTGATCACCTGCCGGACTGAGCGATTATCGTCTCCGGAACACTCGCGCGACGAGCGAGAAGAGGAATCCCAGCCCGAGTATTCCTGCGATTCCAAAGCCCGCGAGCCCGATGATCGGGATGTCGTTCCACAACGGGGGTAGCTTCGCGTGGATGATCAGACCGGAGCTGATCATGAGCGCCGCGAGCACGAGGCCGAAGACGAGCCGGTACCCTACGTTGTCGAGCGTCTCGCGCACCGGCTCGAGCCCACGCAGGCGAAACCCGATCGTCAGCTGCCCGGTGCGCAGCATACGCGCGATGCCGGAAATGTCGCTCGGCGTGTCACGCAGGAGCTCGAGATACTCGAGGCCGAGCGTCGATGCCTCGCGGGCGAGGTTCTCGGGCCGCAACCGGTGCATGACGACCCTGCGCGACGCCTCCTCGAGCGCGGGTTGCAGCGTGAACTCGGGGTAGAGGTGCATGCCCACGCCCTCGATCGTCAGCAGCGCCTTCGCGACCATCATGAGGCTCGTTGGAACCTTGATCCCGTGGCTGACGACGAGCGTGATCAGGTCGCTGAACAGTTCGGCGATGTTCACGTCCTTGAGCGCCCGGTCGAGGTAGTCGTCGACGAGGTCCTGGATCTCGTCGACGAGGTCCTGGTACTGGGCGGTCCTGCTCGCCCGCGTGAGGCGCAGTACGGCGTCGGTGACCTTGGCCCCGTCGCGACGGACCATGCCGCCGATCGCGGTCGCGAGATGGTCGCGCTCCTCTTCGTGCAGCCGTCCCATCAGCCCGAAGTCGAGGTAGCAGATGGTATTCCCCGGCAGAATCATGAGGTTGCCCGGGTGTGGGTCGGCGTGAAAGAAGCCGTGGATGAGGATCTGTTCGAGGGTGAGATGCGCGCCGCGTTCGGCGATCTTCGACGGGTCGAAGGTGACCTTGTGCGCGCCCTCGGGATCTCCGAGAAAGGTACTGACCTTGGTCCCGTCGACGTACTCCATGATGAGCATGCGCTTCGTCGAATAGCGCGCGTAGGTCGCCGGCACCTTGACCCCTTCACGGCGCGCAAACATGGATGCGAAGCGTTCCATGTTCTGACGCTCGCGGCCAAAGTCGAGCTCGCGGCGGATGTGCTTGCGGAACTCCTTGACCGTGTCGGTGGGGCCGAGGTAGCGCGACGACGGGATATAGCGTTCGGCGAGCCGCGCGAGGTAGGCGACGATGTCGAGATCGGTCTCGATCATCGTCTCGATCCCCGGGCGCTGGATTTTCACCGCGACGTCCTCGCCCGTGGTGAGCTCGGCTCGGTGAACCTGCGCGATCGAGGCGGATGCCGTGGGCGCCTCCTCGAACGAGCGGAATACCTCGTTAGCGGGTCTGCCCAACTCTTCGCGCAGCGCGATCGTGATGAGCTTGGGCGGTATGGGTTGGACCTCGTCCTGCAGGCGCGACAGCTCGCGAATGAGCTCGTTAGGCAGGACGTCGGTGCGGTTGCTGAGCAGCTGCCCGATCTTGATGAACGTGGGCCCCAGCTCCTCCATCGCCATGCGGATGATCTCCCAGCGCGACGCCCCCTTCGGGGGCTTGGGCCCACGCCGGACGAGGAGCGAACGGATGCCGGGTACGGCCTTGTCGAGCCGAAGCATGCGGACCCACTCCGAGAGTCCGTACTTGGCCATGACCCGGACGATTTCCTGGATACGGCCGGTCGTCCGTGCGCTGCGATGGAAGGTTGTCTCGCGTCTCACGCTACGAGTGTACTCCAGATGGTGGCGAGTGACACCCGCCTGCTTCGCCTGACGGGCGTTCGGCGCGGTCCGCCTCCTTCGTGAGGTTCGCGCGTTTTAATGCCGCGTCGACAAAGCGTCAAGCCTTTCGGGGCGGAAGGATCACGGTTCGAAGCGCGAACGAGGTCGACGCGTCGACGTCGGCAGCCGCATCAACGTCCGCCTCCACGACCGCGAGCGCGCCGGTCGCGAGCCGCGTCGGGCTCCCGGCGACGAAGGACACGAACTCGCTCAGCGCGGGATTGTGACCGACGATCATGACGCGCGTTGCGCTGCCGGCGTAAACTGGAAGGAGGGTGGCGATCTGAGAACCGTCGGCGTCGTAGAGCTCGGGAAGGTAGAATCGCTCGGGGTGTGCGGGAAACGCCTGAGCCCCGAGGTCGGCCGTCTGCCGCGCCCGCACCGCGTCCGAGCAGAGGACGAGCTCGGGCACGATATTGCGCTCGACGAGCAGGCGTCCGACCTCCCGGGCGTCGCCCTCGCCGACCGGCAGCAGCCGCCGCTCGTGATCGGCTTGCCTTCCGCCGGAGGGCTCGGTCTTCGCGTGTCGCCAGACGAGTAGCTCAACCATCGGCAGAAACCTCCTTTGCCCACTCGCGCGCCTCGGCGAGCCAGCGGCGGCGCTGTCGGTGGCCGCTGTTCCTCAGGTCGGCGAGTACCGTGTAGCGCGCGAGCTCCATGCCCGAGTAGTCTGCCACGTCGAGCCAGAAACCCTCAATCGGCTCGGGAGGCCGATCGGTCTCGCGGTCGGTCGTGACGAAGATGCCCAGGCGCGTGTCCGTCAGCAGCGGGACGTGGCGTTTCTCTTCGAATTCCTCGCCCTGCCAGTCGTACGCGATTCCCGGGCGTAGGACGCGTTCGAGCCAGCCCTTCAGGAGCGCCGGGGGTGCGCTCCACCAGTCGGGGTGTACGACGGCGAGCACGTCGGTCCGTACGATCTCATCGGTGTAGCGCTGGATCTGCTCGTCGAGGCTGTACCGCCGGGCGATTTCCGCGCCGGTGAGCACCGGATCGGGCGCCTCGGCGTAGAGGTCGTGGGACGACGCATCGGCCCCGGTTTCGCGGAACCCGTCGACGAGCGCCTGAGCGATCGCGTGACAGTAGCTTCGTTCGAACGGATGGCAGAGGATGATCGTGATGCGCATTACCCTTGTTAGTATACGGCCGGAGAGTGGTCACGAGGGACAGATTTGCGTAGTTTTCGACATATACGAGCGGCTTGCAATGTACCACTTGACGACCGGCTTGTACCTTAGTAGAATGGTAAGGAATAGAGGGAGCTATGGCAACAAAAGGCGAAGTGCTGGACGCGCTGGCGCGCGTAATCGACCCGGAGATCGGCCTGAACATCGTGGACGTGGGTCTCGTCTATCGCGTCGAGGTTGCGGAAGACCACGTCGACGTGGATTTCACGCTCACCGCGCCGGGGTGTCCGCTCGCGGACACGATCGTGAACGACATGAAGACCGAAATCACGCAGGCGACGGGGATCGACGACGTTCGCACGAACCTCGTCTGGAACCCGCCGTGGAGCCTGGACTTCATGAGCGAGGAGGCCCGGCTCCAACTGGGGTATCCCATCTGAAACCCGAGCACAGACCGAGCACGAGCGAGGAGACGAGATGAAGATAGAAATCCGAGACCTGCGAGCGAGTATCGAGGACAAGCCGATTCTCAACGGTATCGACCTGACGATGCAGAGCGGCGAGGTGCACGCGCTCATGGGACCGAACGGGTCGGGCAAGAGCACGCTGAGCAACGTCATCATGGGTCACCCGTCCTACGAGGTGACCGGTGGCGAGGTCCTCGTGGACGGCGATAACATCCTCGAGATGGACATCGACGTGCGGGCGCGTCTTGGGCTCTTCATGGCCTTCCAGTACCCCGTGGAGATTTCCGGCGTGACCGTCGGCCGCTTCCTCAAGCGCGCCGCGGAGATCCGCTTCGAGGGCCAGGATACGAAGGCGAAGAGCTTCATCAAGGAGCTCCGGGCGAACATGGACTATCTCGAGATGGACCAGCAGTTCATCAACCGCTACCTCAACGAGGGCTTTTCCGGGGGTGAGAAGAAGCGGATGGAGATCCTCCAGATGCTCATGCTCAAGCCCACGTTCGCCGTCATGGACGAGACGGATTCGGGGCTCGATATCGACGCGCTGAAGATCGTCGCGAAGGGTGTGAATCACCTGCGTGGCGGCGATTTCGGAGCGCTCATCATCACGCACTACCAGCGCATTCTCCAGCACGTGAAGCCGGACGTTGTACACATTATGTACAAGGGCAGGGTCGTGACCTCCGGAGGCGAGGATCTCGCGCACACGCTGGAGGCGGAAGGCTATGATTGGGTCCGGCAGAAGTACGGATCACCCGACGACATGCTCGAGGAGGCGACATGAGTTCTCAGGCACAAGAGACGAACCAGAACGTCGAGCTCGGTGACTACCAGTTCGGCTTTGCATACCCGGACGAGAGCGTTTTCAAGACCGCGAAGGGCATCAGCCCTGAGGTCGTGAACGCGATCAGCGATCACAAGGGCGAACCCGACTGGATGCGGCAGTTCCGCCTCCGAAGCCTCGAGGAGTTCCAGAAGAAGAGCATGCCCAACTGGGGTGCTGATCTCAGCGACCTCCGGTTCGAGGACATGGTGTACTACTCGACGTCGAGCGAGGCGACGTACAAGAGCTGGGAAGACGTCCCGGAGTCGATCAAGGAAACCTACGAGCGGATCGGCATCCCGGAGGCCGAGCGGAAGTTCCTCGCCGGAGTGGGCGCGCAGTACGATTCGGAGGTCGTCTACCACAATCTGCAGCAGCAGCTTGCGGACAAGGGCGTCATCTTCACCGACCCCGAGACCGCGGTCACCGAGCACCCGGAGATCGTGAAGAAGTACTTTGGTACGATCATCCCGTATTCGGACAATAAGTTTGCGGCGCTGAACTCGGCGTTCTGGTCGGGCGGGAGCTTCGTCTACGTTCCGCCCGGCGTGGAGGTGGACATTCCGCTCCAGGCGTACTTCCGGATCAACAGCGAGAACTTCGGCCAGTTCGAGCGGACGCTCATCATCGCGGACGAGGGTAGCTTCGTTCACTACATAGAAGGGTGTACGGCGCCCATCTATACGACCGACAGCCTTCACAGCGCGGTCGTGGAGATCATCGCTCTGCCCGGCTCCCGCGTGCGCTACACGACGATCCAGAACTGGTCGAGCGACGTCTACAACCTCGTCACCAAGCGCGCGGTCGCCCACGAGCGGGCCACCGTCGAGTGGGTCGACGGGAACATAGGCAGCAAGCGCACCATGAAGTACCCGGCGGTCTGGCTCATGGGCGAGGGCGCGCACGGCGAAGTGCTCTCCATCGCCTTCGCGGGCAAGGGCCAGGAGCAGGACACCGGCGGCAAGATGGTCCACGCCGCGCCGAACACCAGCTCGGTCATCACGTCGAAGAGCATCAGCAAGGACGGCGGCACCGCGAGCTACCGCGGACAGGTCAAGGTCGATCCGGGTTTGCACAACGTTCGCAGCCACGTCGTCTGCGACGCGCTGATCCTCGATCCGGACTCGACGAGCAACACGTACCCGTACATGGACATAAACTCGGAGGACGTGAGCATCGAGCACGAGGCGCGCGTCAGCCGGATCAGCGAGGAGCAGCTGTTCTATCTCATGTCGCGTGGTCTCAGCGAAGAGGAAGCGTCGATGATGATCGTCAACGGCTTCCTCGACCCGCTCGTGAAGCAGCTGCCCATGGAGTACGCCGTAGAGCTCAATCGGCTCATCGAGCTCGAGATGGAAGGATCGGTCGGCTGACGTCGACGGCAAAGCGATGAACGAGACCGAAACACGAACCTTTACAGCAACCGACGACCTGGACGCGTTTCAGTCCGGGCTCGCCGGACCAGATTGGCTTCGCTCGCTGCGTGCAGCCGCCGCCGCCCGGTTCGCCGAAGCCGAGTGGCCGAAGACGAGCGAGGAGGAGTGGCGGCGGACCAACCTGAGCCCTCTCGAGTTCGACGCGTACGAGGCGCGTCCGGTGGTCACCGCGACCGCGGCGGCCTCCGCAGCCCAGTCGTCGGCCGCCGGCCTGGACCGGGACGACCGAGCGGGGGTCATCGCCTATCGCGACGAGCTGCTCGAGACCGTGGCGGTCGACCCGGCGCTTGCCGACCGTGGGGTCCTCTTCGGCGACCTGTGCGCGCTCGCCGGCGACGAGCGCGTCGCAGGTGTGGTGCGCGCAACGCTCGAGCGGACGCTCGAGGAGGCCGACAACCGGGTGATCGCGTGGCACCTCGCGCTGCTGCAGAGCGCGGTCGTGCTCTACGTTCCGGCGAACGTCGCCGTCGAAAAGCCGTTCGAGATCGACCTCCGCTTCTCCGGCGACGAGGTCGTCGCCGCGCCGCACCTCGTCGCGATCCTCGAGCGCGGCGCCGAGGCGTCGATCGTACGGCGGCTCGGCGGTGAGGAGGAGGGCGAGGTGCTCCTCGTAGACGCGAACGAGTTCGTCGTGCACGAGGGGGCGCGCCTGAGGTACGTCAACCTCCAGCGGATGAACGAGGAGTCGGTCTACTTCGGCAACGACCGCGGCAACGTCGCGCGCGACGCGCAGGTACACCGTACGGAGGCGGCGCTCGGATCGGACTTCGTGAAGAGCCGCTACGTCTCCGAGCTCACCGGCGCCGGTGCCGACGCGGTGCTCAACGGTATCTACTTCGCGACCGACGAGCAGCACATGGATCTGCGTACGGTGCAGCGGCATCGGGCGCCGCACACGACGAGCCGCGCCTTCTACCGGGGCGCGGTCCGCGACGAGAGCCACGCGATCTACCAGGGTCTCATCCAGGTGGACCACGAAGCGACCGGTACCGACGCGTACCTGACGAACAAGAACCTCATCCTCGGCGAAGGGGCGCGCGCAGACTCGATCCCGTCGTTGAACATCGCCACCGACGACGTGCGCTGCAGCCACGGATCGACGACCGGACGGCTCGACGCCGACCAGCTCTTCTATCTGCGCACTCGCGGCTTCAACGAGGTCGAGGCGAAGCGGTTCCTCGTCGAGGGCTACTTCGAGGACCTCATCGCGCAGACACCGGCGACGCTCCAGGACGAGCTGCGCGAGCTGATCATGGCGAGAATAGGTGGCGACGAGTAGTGGCGAAGTGGGTCCGGGCCGGTAACATCGAGGATTTCCAGCGAAGCTACCTCTTCAGGTACAAACGCAAGGAGTACGCCATCTTCAAGCTCGACGACGGCGTATACTGCACCGACAACGTCTGCTCGCACGAGTACTCGCCCCTCGCCGAAGGGATGGTGCTCGACGGCGACGTCTTCTGCCCCAAGCACGGCTCACGGTTCGACATTCGCACCGGCGCGGTGAAAGACTACCCGGCGACACGGCCGGTGAAGACGTTCGAGGTCGAGGTCGACGAGGCCGGCGATATCCATATCAGGGTGAAGTAGCGCGGGCGAACACGCCCATCCACTCGTCGCGCGGCTCGCACGGCTCTCCCCAGAGCGAGCCGTAGACGTTCTGCACCGCAAACCCCTCCGCGGCGAGCAGCTCGTGAAGCTCCGGCGCGTCGAAATGACGCCACCAGACGTTGAACTGTCGGTAGCCGCCGTCTTCGGCGACGATCGTGTAACGCGCGACGCTCGCCGACCGTGCGGGATAGTGAAAGTGCTGGATCAGAACGAGGTGAGGCGTCGCCTGCCAGAAGCCGTCGCGCGTGCTCACGTACCAGTCGTCCGACGATCGGTTGCGCCGAACGTATTCCTCGGTAAAGGCGTCGAAGGCGAGCAGCCCGCCGGGCACGAGCGCCCGGCGTACCTTGCGCAACAGCTTCCGGCGTTCGGCGTCGGAGAGCGTGCAGAACTCCCCGTAGATGAGCGTCACCACGTCGTAGGGTCCGTCGAACCGTGCCGACAGGACATCGGCCTCGCGGTAGTCGATCGCGAGGCCCTCCGCCTTCGCTCGCTCGCGCGCGTGGTCGATCGAGACGTGCGAGAAATCGATGCCGGTCACCCGGAAGCCGCGCGCGGCGAACTGTTCGGCGTAGAGGCCCGGGCCGCAGGCGAGGTCGAGCAGGCGCGGCGAGGAGGTGCCGAGGTCGACGCCGGCTTCGCCGATGATCTGCTCGACGGTCGCGGCTATCCGTTCGGGCCGTCGCGTCGCGTCGTCGGTGTGGGGGTCGAGGTGCGCTTCGAGCACGTGATGAGATACGTAGGGGTCGGTCCAGAAGCTCTTGTCGCGTCCCTCGAACGGGCGCGGCCGGCCGGAGAGGCGCTGCAGCAGGTCGAGCCGCAGTCCCTTTCCCCCGAGGAGCGAGCCGTCGTAGCGAGCAGAAGTTCCCATGGCGGGGGCAGTATAGTACCTTTCGCGGGTACCATGATACCGCAGCGTTCGCGTAGAGAACCGTCACACGGCGAGCTCGAGGCAGCGGCCCGCGCGATTCGGACCGGACGGCTCGTCGTCTTTCCGACCGAGACCGTCTACGGACTCGGTGCCGATGCGCTCAACGCGGCGGCCGTCCGCGGTATCTTCGCGGCGAAGGGCCGGCCCGTCGACAATCCCCTCATCGTCCACCTCGAGTCCGCGTCGCTGCTCGACACCGTAGCCGCCGACCCGGCGCGCATCGCGCACGAGCTCCTCGCACGCTTCGCGCCCGGGCCGCTCACGCTCGTCGTACAGGCGAACGACTCGGTGCCGCGCGAGGTCACCGCCGGGCTCGCGACGGTGGCGGTGCGCGTCCCACGCCATCCTCTCGCCCGCGCGCTGCTCGCCGCGTGCGGCCGGCCGATCGCCGCGCCGAGCGCGAACCGGTCGGGCGAGCCGAGCCCGACCACGGTGGACATGGCGCGGCGCAGTCTCGGTCGCACGGTCGATGTCTATCTCGACGGCGGGGCCTGCGAGGTGGGGGTGGAGTCGACGGTTGCCGCGATCGCCGAGGATGCGGTAACCATCCTCAGGCCGGGCGCGGTCACCGCAGAGCAGATCGCCGCCGCGCTTCCGGGGATCGACGTCGGGTACGCGGATGCGGATGCCGACGTCGCGAGGGGCACGGCTGCGCCGTCGCCGGGGCTCCGTCACCGGCACTATCATCCGCGCGCGACGGTGATCATTTGCGATCCCGATGAGGCCCGGAGGTGCGCGGTTGCGGTGGCGGACGCGCTGCGCGGGGCCGGCGGTTCGCTCGCGGTAATCGGCCTTGCCGCGGCGGTCGACGCCGCGCTCGAGGCAGGCCTGGGAGCGCGCGCGTTCGGCGACGCGCTGGTCCTCCGGGCGAGCGACACCGCGGAGTACGCGCGCAACCTCTACCGCTGGTTCCACGAGCTCGACGCGGCGGGCGTCACGCGGATCGTGGCGCTTCTGCCCCCCGCGGTCGGTATTGGACGAGCGGTGCGCGATCGGCTCGCCCGCGCGGGCGAGCGCCCGCGCGGCGATGCCGGCCGCTGAGGCGGGGCGGTGTCAGTTCAGGTGCGCCTGCCGGGCCGACCGCTGGTGTTTGCGCGCGCAGTCGTAGCAGAAGACCGTGTCGGGTTGCGCGTCGAGCCGCCCCTCGCCGATCTGCTCACCGCAGACCGCGCAGACGCCGAAGTGCCCTTCCTCGAGACGCGCGAGCGCCGACTGGACGCGGACGAGCCGGTGGCGATCGTGACGCAGCAGCGCGGACATCGTTCGCTCGTCGTTACGGATCGCCGCCTCGTCGGTGTCTTCGGTCCGGGCGCCGAGCGTGAGCTCCTCGTATTCGCGGCGTTGGTCGTCGATCGACGCGAGGATCTCCTCCTCGAGATCGCCGAGACGGCTGCGCATGTTCTTCTTGAAACTCGCTGTCATGGTCAACTCCGCGAGCAATCTACACCGACGGAGCGAGGCGACCTATAGCCCGGTCAGGTTATTATTCCTCTACGCGTGGACGAAGCCCACTCGATTTGCGCCCAGCCACGCGCGAAGGCGGTCGCCGACCACGCCGTGTACCGCCTCGATTTCGCGCTGCGAGTAGGTGACGAGACCGCCCGTACGCTCGAACGGGTGGTGCAGGATCGCCGAGTCGGCCCTCGCGGAAGCGATTCTGCGCATATAGTCGGCGCCCATGCGGAAGACTCCGTAGGATACGGCCTCGACCGCCTCGTCCGGAAGGCGTCGGGCGACGTCGTCGAGCATGTCGCCGTACGCGCGTACCCAGCCCGGCACGATCAGCACAGGGTCCACGGCGAGCCGTACGCGCCAGCCTCGTTCGACCGCGGCGGTGACGGCCCGCACCCGGTGCTCGAAGCTCGCGGTGCCGTGCTCGAAGCGCCTCGCTATCCCGCGCGGCGAGAGCGTCCATACGAGTACGACGTTCGGCGCCGGATCGATCCGCGGCAGCAGGTGGCCGTCGCCCTTGGTCCTGATCTCCACGGTGATCTCCGGGGTGCGACGCGCGACCTCCACCCACTCGCTCGCGAGCGGGAGGACGCGCTCGAAGCCGAGAACATCCGAGAGATAGGAGACGCTCAACCAGTACGCGCCCGCGCGCGCACGCTCGGCCGCCGAGCGGTGAAAGTCGTCGCTATTCACGAACACGAGCGTGTGGCCGCTGGAGTGCATTCCCTGCAGAAAGCAGTAGTCGCAGTCGTAGACGCAGTTGCGCAGCTGCGCGTTGTAGAGGACCGGCAGATCGTCGGTGCCGCGGACGTGCGCCGGGACATCGTAGATGAACGGAGGGGAGCCGACGGCGGCGATCAACGCCGGGCGATCCTTCTGACCGCGGACGTTCTGGCCGGTGCGCGCGAAGACCTCGGCGTACGAGTCGATCTCTACGCGAGGACGGTCGGCGAAACGCTCGAAAAGCGCCGCGCCGTGCGGGTAGTCGAGCGCGGCCCGCTCGATGTACAGCACGCTATTCCCCGGCACGCTCCCACTCCGCGAGCCTCTGTTCGAGGTCGGCGAGGCGGCGCTTCGCCTCCGTTTTGTCGACGCTCGGGTGCTCGCTCTCGGACTCGATCGGGCTCGGAACCCGGCCCCCGCGCACCGCGGCCGAGCGCACAGCCTGGAGGAACCGCGCGCGCTGAGTCGCCGTGAGTCTGAGCCGGTCGGCGACAGCGCCACCGAGGCGAACGCTCTCTCCAACCGCGTCATCGCCGTCGCGAACCGATGCGGCGCGACCCTCGGTCTCGAGCGCCCGCCGCGCGCTTCTCGCCGCGACCTCGACGATCCGGTCGACCGATGCGGCCCCACCGGCGACTCCGACCACGCGCGCCGGGGGCAGCACCGCGAGCGCGGCGGCGAACGCGCCGGCGGCGGCGCGCGAGACGCGTTGCTCGCCCGAGGAGCAGGGCTCACCTTCGGTGCAAAGGGTGAGCGCCTCCGCGTCGTGGTCAAAGAGGACGTCGGGTACCCAGGCGTCGCCGCCCACCCGCGCGCGGTAGGCGATTCCGACGCGTTCGGTCTCGCCCGGCAGGAGGGTGGCGACCGCCACCGCGTTCGGCGCGAGCTCGCCGATCAGGCGTCCGGTGGTCGCGGCGGCCGCGAGGAATCGGTGCGGGAGGACCTCGACGTGCGCGTTCCCGACTGCGTCGTCGGCCGCCCGTCGCAGCGCGCCGACAATCTCGTCGCGGTCGGTGAGATAGAGAATCATGCGAGTCGTCCCCCGAGCACCGGATCCTCCCCTTCGCCGAGTCGATCGAGGTGAACGCGGATGTACGTGTTCTCGTATCGCTGCGCCGCCGCGTCGGAGGAGGGACCGACGGTCTCCACCGGGACGTAATGCTCGCCGAGCCCGAACAGCCGTACCGTCCGGTCGATCTGCTCCGCGCGCTCGACGAGCACCCGCTCGGTGCGTCCTGCGAGGCGCTCGCGGTAGCGGCGCTTGGCGACCGCCGCGGCGTCGCGGATTCGCGTGGCCCGCTCGGTCTTCACCCGGTCGGGCAGGTGGTCCGTCATGCGCTCGGCGCGCGTGCCACGGCGCACCGAGTAGGGGAAGGTGTGCACGTGGCCGAACCCGATCGTCTCCACCGCGCGCAGGCTCTCTTCGAACTCCTCGTCGGTCTCGGTTGGGAAGCCCACGATGATGTCGGTGGTGAGGTTGAACAGCGGATCGCGTTCACGAAGCCGGCGCGCAAGGCGGCGGTACTCGTCGAAGGTGTACTGCCTGCGCATCGCGAGGAGGATACGCTCGCTCGCCGACTGGAGGCAGAGGTGGAGGTGCGGCGCCATGCGGGGGTGGTCGAAGAGCTCGATGAAGCGCTCCGTGAGCCGGTCGGGTTCGAGCGACGAGACGCGCAATCTCCAGTCGCCGTCGATCGCGAGAGCTCGCTCGACGAGCGCCGCGAAGTCGAGTCCGTCGTCGCTGTAGCGGCTCATGTTCACCCCGGTGAGGACGATCTCCCGGGCGCCGTCGTCGATCGCTTCGCCGACGGCGGCGACGACGTCGCGCCACGGGCGGCTCGTCGCGCGCCCGCGCACCGAGGGGATGATGCAGAAGGTGCAGTAGTTGTCGCAGCCGTCCTGGACCTTGACGGTGGCGCGCGTGTGGAAGACCCGCTCGGGCACGGGGAAGTCGAAGACGCTGCCGGTGGGATGGATCGCTTCACCGGCGAAGTGCGCCTCGACGAGGTCGGGGATACTCTGCTTGCGGTCGTTGCCGACGAACCACGTCGACTCGTCGCCTTCGAGCGCGTCGCGATGGCTCTCGACGTAGCAGCCGGTGAGGACGACGAGCGGAGAGGAGGAGGACCCCGAGGGTCCCGGCGTCGTCTTCGCCCCCGGCGCGGATGCTTCGCGCGCGGTGGAACCCGGCTGCGCGGTGCGCCCGGCGCGCCGCCCCGCGCGGTAGAGCAGGTTGCGGCTCTTGCGGTCGGCGCGGTTGGTGACGGTGCACGAGTTCACCACGTAGACGTCGGCCGGGTCGTCGAAGTCGACGATGCGATACCCTGCCGAGCGGAAGCGCGTGGCGATCGAATCGGTCTCGAACTGGTTGAGTTTGCACCCGAGCGTTGCGAAGGCGACGCTGCGCGACGCGGCGTTCTCGCTCATGGCGTGGTTGGGGTCGCATCCGCCGCTTCGGCGATCGAATCGGCCTCGATTCCGATGAAGCTGCCCTCGAGCGAGAGCGGGGCGGCGCGATCGATGCGTACCGTCACGAATCGGCCTACGAGCGACTCGTCGTCGGAGGCAAAGCGAACGATGAGCTTGCCCTCGGTCTTGCCGGTCAGATAGCCGTCTTTACGGTCTCTGCCGTCGACGAGAAGCGTGAGCTCTGATCCAACGAGCGCCTCGTTGTACCGGAGCGAGGTCCTCTGCAGCTCGGCTGAGAGCTCGTGGAGGCGGCGTCGCTTCTCCTCGTGCGGCACGTCGTCGTCCCAGCGCGCGCTCGCGGCGCCCGGGCGCGGCGAGTACATCGCGATGTACGCCATGTTGTACGCGAACTCGCGCATCGCCTCGCGCGTCGCCTCGAACTGCTTCTCGGTCTCGCCGGTGAACCCGACGATGATGTCGGTGAACAGCGTAGCCTCGGGGATCGTCGAACGGATCTTCTCGACGATCGAGCGGTACTGGCTCGTGCGGTAGTTGCGGTTCATCCGCATCAGCACCTTGTCGTCGCCCGACTGCACAGGCAGGTGGATCTGTCGGGCGAGCACGGGGTACGACGCGATCACGTCGACGACCTCGTCGGTCATGTCCTTCGGGTGCGGCGAGGTGAAATAGGTCCAGAAGCGTCTGCCCGTCTCGCGTCCGATCTCACCGATCCTGCGCAGGAGCTCGGGGAAGGTGATTTCGCTCCCGTCGCGCTCGCTGCGGCGGTCGAGCCCGTAGGAGTTGACGTTCTGACCGAGCAGGGTGATAGACCGGTAGCCGTCCTCGACGAGCCGACGCACCTCCGCGAGGATCTCTTCGCTCGGCCGGGAGACCTCACGCCCTCGCGTGTACGGCACCGCGCAGAAGGTGCAGAACTTGTCGCAGCCGTTCTGGATGGGTACGAACGCCTCGAAGCCGGAGCCGTAGTTCGCCGGGATCTTCCAGTAGCCGCGGCGCGGATCGTCGCTTCCTTCGGGCGCTACGAACTCTGCCCTGCTCGCGCGACCCGCGATCTGATCGGCGGCTCGTAGAGACGCCGGCGAGACCACGCCGTGATCGCGCAGCATGTCGGGCAGGTGGGGAAGCTCGTTGATCGTGAATATCAGATCGAACCGCTCGACGAACTTCTCGCGGTCGGCGGGAAGCACGCACCCCGACACGAAGGTCACAAGCGGCCGTTCGCGCTTCCACTCGTTCCACGTATGGATACGCGTATAGACCTTGTCGATCGCCTTCTGCCTGACCGAGCACGCGACGACACCCAGGATGTCCGCCTCCTCTTCGCGGTCGGTCCGTTCGTAGCCGAGCGATTCGAGCACCGCCCGGATGCGCTCCGAATCGGATATGTTCATCTGGCAGCCGAATGGCACGAGGTGGTAGTACATCAGAAGTAGACCTCCGCGTAGAGCTGTTCGGGAGGGACGCCGTGGCCCTTGAGTACGTCGAACGCCTCGTAGATCATGTCGCAGTTGCCGCACAGGTAGCACAGCGTCTCCGCAGGCACCGTGTGCTCACGCAGGTAGTCGGTTACGCGTCCGGCGAAGATCGCCTCGCCGGACCGTGCCGCTGCATCGACCGTCTGCGGGTCGCGCGAGAGGCAAGTCGTGAGGCGGTGTGCGTCGAAGGCGGCGTGCTCGTAGCGTTCGCTCGCGACGCGCACGCCGTGCAGCAGTCGGTAGTCGAGGTCCGGGTAGCTCTGCGCGAAGCAGCGAAAGGGGCTGATTCCGGTTCCGGTGGCCACGAAGAGAAAGGGCCGGCGGGTGCGCTCGGCCTCATCGATCGTGAAGAACCCGAACGGCCCGTCGACCTCGAGCTCGTCTCCCGGCTCGAGCCTGCGCAGGCGCCGCGAGACGTACCCCGCCTCGACCTCCTTCACGAGGATCTCGAGGTAGTCGGCGTCGAGCGACGAGTAGACCGAGTACTCGCGCATGTCGATCTCTCCACCGACGCCGACGCTGACGTACTGGCCGGGCTCGAACTCCATGCCGTTGCGGTCGAATCGCAGGACGTACGCGGATTCGGTGAGGGTGCGGATCTCCTGGACGCGCGGGCGGGCGCGGATGGCGGTTTCAGAACTCGTTGTCATCGACGGATTCAATATATGACAGCCCGTGTGAAGTTTACACCCCCGGACTGAATGACTACTATGAGGACAGGAGTCAAGCTAATGGCCGAACACCACCACGTCAATCCAAAGCCCGAGTGGCTCAAGATAAAGCTCAACACCAACGCGAACTTCAAGTACCTCAAGGGCCTCATGAAGGAGCAGCGGCTGACGACCGTCTGCGAGGAAGCGAAGTGTCCGAATATCCACGAGTGCTGGGGTGAGCACCGGACGGCTACGTTCATGATCCTCGGCGATACGTGCACCCGGCGCTGCCGCTTCTGCGCGGTCAAGACCGGGCTCCCGCGCGTGCTCGACCGTGACGAGCCACGGCGCGTCGCCGAGAGCGTCGCGCAGATGAAGCTCCACCACGTCGTCATCACCATGGTAAACCGCGACGAGCTCGCCGACGGTGGGGCGACCATCCTCGCCGAGACAGTACGCCGCATCCACGATGCGGCGCCGGAGACGACCGTCGAAGTGCTCTCGTCGGACCTCATGGGCGACGAAGCGAGCATCCGGATCGCGTGCGAGAGTCACCCCGAGATCATGAGCCATAATCTGGAGACGGTGCGTCGCCTTACCCCGAACGTGCGCTCGCGCTCGACCTACGAACGTTCGCTCGAGTTTCTGAGACTGGCGAAGGAGATCGACCCGGATTCCGTCACGAAGTCGAGCCTGATGCTGGGCCTCGGCGAGACGCGCGACGAGGTGCTCGAGGCGATGGACGACCTGCTCGCGAGCCACGTGTCGCTTCTGAATCTGGGGCAGTACCTGCAGCCGACGCGGACGCACCTGCCGGTGCAGAAGTACTGGACGCCCGAGGAGTTCGCCGAGCTCGCCGACCGGGCGAGGGAGAAGGGGTTCACGCACTGCGAGGCCGGCCCGCTCGTGCGTTCCTCCTACCACGCCGGCGAGCAATACGAGACCTACCGGCGACACGTCCATCCGCTCTACCAGGCCGGCGACTGAGCTACGGCAACCATCTATCCTCGAGGAGTACCACCATGCAGAATGCCACGATCTACCAGCGTCGAATCGAGCAGTTCGTCGAACGGGTTCAGGAGCTTCGCTATCGCGAGCGCTCGTCGCTCGAGGCGACGTACACGTACGACCGGCGGAAGCCCATCCCTATGGACGGGCTCGACCGGCGGAAATGGAAGGCGATCTCCCCCGGCACCCGCTGGGGCGAGCTGTGGGGCAGCGCATGGTTTCGCATCAGCGGGACGGTACCGCCTTCGTTCGCCGGCGAAGAGGTCGTGGCGCTCGTCGATCTGGGAAGCGAGGGGTGCGTCTTCGTCGACGGCTCGCCCTGGCAGGGCCTCACCGACGTGCCGCGGACCGGTCGACGCCACGGCACCGGCAAGCGCCGTGTGGTGATCGCGAAGAAGGCGCGCGGCGGCGATCCGGTCGACCTGCTCATCGAGGCCGGCGCCAACGCGCTCTTCGGGTACCATGGGCATCACGCCTTCGTCTTTACGCAGGCAGAGCTCGCGGTCTTCGATCGCGAGATGTGGCAGCTCGGGATCGACCTCGAGTTCCTCTTCGATCTGGCGACCTCGCTGCCCGGGGAGAGCGTGCGCGCGCGCAGACTGCTCGACGGGCTCAACCGTGCGGCGAACGCGTGGGCCGACGGCAGGGGCGCCGCTGAGGTGCGCGCGATCTGCGCGTCGCTGCTCAAAACGAAGGCGGTACCGAGCGCGACGACTGCGTGGTCGGTCGGGCACGCGCACCTCGACCTCGGGTGGTTGTGGCCGGTTCGTGAGACCAGGCGGAAAGCAGGCCGCACCTTCGCCACCGCGCTCCGGCTGCTCGAGGAGTATCCCGACTACGTTTTCGGCACCTCGCAGCCGCAGGCGCTCGCGTGGGTGAAGGAAGACTACCCGAAGCTCTACGAGCAGATCCGCGCGGCGGTCGCCGAAGGGCGCTGGGAGTGCCAGGGCGCGATGTGGGTCGAGCCCGATATGAACGTCCCCGGAGGCGAGGCGCTCGCGCGGCAGCTCCTCTACGGCATCCGGTTCTTCGAGAAGGAGTTCGGCAAGCGCGTCACCAACCTCTGGCTGCCCGACGTGTTCGGGTACTCGGCGGCGCTTCCGCAGCTCCTGCGGCTCGCCGGTGTCGACTCGTTCATGACGCAGAAGATCTCGTGGAACGAGAGCACGACCTTCCCACACCACACCTTCGAGTGGGAAGGGATCGACGGAACGCGCGTGCGCACGCACTTTCTGCCGACGAACACGTACAACGCGCAGAACACCGCGCAGGAGCTCATCGCGGGAGAGCATCGGTTCGCGCAGGCCGATGTCAGCGACGACTGGCTCAACCTCTACGGCATCGGGGACGGCGGCGGCGGTCCGTCGCGCAAGCACGTCGAGTTCGCGCGGCGCGCGGCGAACACCGAGGGTGTGCCGCGCGTGAAGATGGCGCCGGCCGAACGGTTCTTCGCGCGCATCGCGAAGACCCCCGCCGATCGGCTTCCGCTGTGGCGCGGCGAGCTCTACCTCGAGCTGCACCGGGGGACGTACACGACGCAGGCGGCGATCAAGCGGTTGAACCGCAGACTCGAGCTGACGTTGCGCGACGCGGAGTACCTCGCTACCGTGGCGGGCGTCGACCAGCGCGAGCCGATCGAGCGCATCTGGAAGAACACGCTGCTCAACCAGTTCCACGACATCCTGCCGGGAAGCTCGATCGGCGAGGTGTACGCCACCGCGCGCGAGGAGAGCGAGCGTAATCTCGACGAGCTCGAGCGTCTCATTGACGCGAGTCTTGCGAAGCTGCACGGACGCGCCCCGCGCAGCGCACGAGCGTTCGTCGTGCACAACACGCTCTCGTGGGAGCGTGGGGCGCTCGTGCGCGTGCCGTGGGCGGAGAGCTCGACGCCGGTTGTTCGCGACGCCGACGGCATGCCGCTCGTCGTGCAGCGCGTAGCCGACGGCCTGCTCGTTCCGGTGAGCGTTTCTTCGATGGGCTGGACCTCGATCAGCATGGCCGGGCACGACGAGGCGCCCGGTGGTGCGGCCGTGGACGCGACCGCGCAGGAGGTGGCGGATCTGCGGCGGGAGAACGCGACGCCGGAAACAGGCCGATGGTCGCGTGCGCGGCTGACCCCGGTCGCCGGCTCGGAGACGAGGCTCGAGAACGCGTTGGTGCGCGTCGATCTCGCCGGTGACGGGACGATCGGCTCGATCTACGACAAGGAGCACGGACGCGAGGCGCTCGCCGACGGTGCGAACCGGCTGCTCCTCTGGGAGGACCTGCCCTACAGCTGGGACGCGTGGGACATCAGCCACTACTACCGCGAGACCGAACCGGAGCAGGCGGCTCTCACCGACCGCCGTCTGCTGGAGAGCGGACCGCTACGAGCCGTCGTCGAGCAGGTGCTGACCGTGGGAAGCTCGACGGTACGCCAGCGGATCGTCCTCGAGGCGGAGTCCCGGCTCGTCCGCGTCGAGAACCACGTGGACTGGAGAGAATCTCGCGTGCAGCTGCGCGTACAGGCGGTTCCTGCGGTGCTCGCCGCGGAGGCGACCTACGAGATCCAGTACGGCACGGTGCGCCGGCCCGCGCACGCGAACACACTCGCCGACGCCGCGAAGTTCGAGGTTGCCGGGCAGCGATTCGCCGACCTCTCGCAGCCGGACTACGGGGTGGGCCTCGTGAACGACTCGAAGTACGGCCACTACGTCCGCGACGGGATCATGGAGCTCACGCTGCTGCGCAGCCCCAAGGACCCCGACCCCGAGGCCGATCTCGGCGAGCACGAGTTCACGTTCGGCTACTACCCGCACGCCGGCACGTGGGAGGGGAGCAACCTGCTCGAACGCGCCCACGAGCTGAACTCGCCGGTGTTCGTGCGTTCGGCCTCGCGCGCCGGCGCACCGGTGAGCGAGTTCAACGTCGCAGGCGGCGTCGTGAAGCTCGAGGCGGTGAAACCGGCCGAAGAGGGCGAGGGCGTCGTGCTTCGGCTCTACGAGACCCGCGGCACCGATCACGATGCGGTCCTGTGTTTCCGACGGCCGGTGGCGTCTGTCGAGGAGGTGAATCTCGTGGAAGAGGCGCCGAGAAAGCTCCGCGGCGTCCGGAAGGCCGGCGCAGACGGTTACAGCTCGGAGATTCGACTCGGTTTCTCGCCGTATCGGATCCGAACGTTCCGGGTCACGTACGCCTCGTGAGCGCACCGGCCGGCAGCCGACGGTGGCGCCGCGTCCTGCCCGCGCCCGCCTCGAGGTTGGCGCTGCTCGCCGCCGCCTGCCTCGTGCTCGCCACGTCCTCGCTCGTGGCCGACCGCCTCGAGCTCGAGAACGGGGACGTCGTCAGCGGGACGATCGTCGGCATGACGCACGGGACGGTCACCATTCGCACCGACTACGGCACGCTCGAGGTACCGCGCGAGCGGATCGTCCGGGGCGTTTTCGGCGCCGATGCGGAGCCTGAAGCCCCGCCGGACGACGTCGATGATCCGCAGCCGGCGGCGCGCGCAGACGCCGCCGGGGCGACGGATCTGGTCTTCAGGTTCCCGCTCGACGGCTCGCTCGAGGACACCACGGGCACATTCACGCTCGTGAACAACGGCATGCGCTTCGTCCCGGACGCCTCCGGCTCGGCCGAGCGCGCGCTGCGGTCGGACGGGTCGGGAACCTACCTGTCGATCGCGCCACAACCGCTGCTCGACGAGGTGAGCACGTTCACGCTCCTGTTTCGCGTTCGCCTCGAGTCGGTGGGGCCCACGCGTTACCTCGTGTCCAAGTGGGATCGAGCCGACGGCGAGACGGCCGACGGCAAGTTCACGGTGCAGACGTCCTCGGGTGGCCTCACGTTCTTCCTCGTCGACCCGGACCGGCGCTACCACTGGCTGAGCGCACGGCGCGTGCTCGAGCCGAACGCATGGCACACCGTGGCGGTGAGCTTCTCCGCCGGGCGAGCGACGATCCACGTCGACGGGGCGGAGGTCGCACGCCGGACCTTCGGGTTCACCGAGCTCGCGACCGACGATTCTCCGCTGCTCTTCATGACCGCCGAAGCGAGCACCGACGACCGCTACGGCTACTACAACGCCGAGGGGTCGGTGGACGAGCTGCGGCTCTACGGCAGAGCGCTCGCCGACGAGGAGATCGCGCTGCTCTCCGGCGGCTCGGCGACCGGCGAGTGACGGCTTCGCCCGCTCGTGCGATCTCGTGGCTGCGTGGACACGCGGATGCGCCGCGCCGGGCTCAGTGCGCGAGGGGTACGGTCCTGAGGTCGGTGTAGCGAGAGCCGCCCGGCCCGGGGACGCTCTCGACGAGGAGGAGCTCGGTCGCGCGGAACGCACGCCGCCGCTCGTCCGCCTCGCGGATCGCATCGCCTATCTCCCGACGCTGTGGCGCGCCGGCGCGCTTGCGAACGTAGCCGATCGTGACGTGCGGTCGGAAGGGCCTCCCGTCGAGCTCGTACCCTTGCTCGGTGAGAGCGGCGCGCAGCTCGCCCTCGAGCCGCGCGAGCTCCCGGTCCGGATCGGCAACGCCCATCCACAGCGTGCGAGGGCGGCGGACGTTGGGAAAGGCGCCGGGGGCCACGAGGTCGAGGCCGATAGGACCATCCGTGCTCGACGCCGCGTGCCGCATCGCGCCCACGAGGTCGTCGATCCGCGTCGGATCGGTCGCACCGAGGAACTCCAGGGTGACGTGGAGGTTCTCGTCGCGCACCCAGCGCACCGCGTCGTCACCAAGCCGCTCGCGCAGCGCGTCGCGCGCTGCCCTGACCTCGGCGAGCGCCTCATCGGAGGGCCGCACCGCGATGAATAGTCTGATGTCCTTCATCCCGGCTATATTAGGCGCATGGCAGATCGCGTCAATGAACTCGAGCAGCTCATCGTGCGTCACCAGCAGCTCTACTACAACGGCGCGCCCGAGATCTCCGACGCCGAGTTCGACCTCCTGTGGGACGAGCTGAACCGGCTCGACCCGTCGAACGCGCTCTTCGAGCGCGTCGGTACCGATAGCGCGGACGGGTATCCAAAGCGTCGGCACGTGATCCCCATGGGCAGCCAGGACAAGGCGGCCGACCCGGACGCCTTCCTGCGCTGGGCGGAACGGGTGGGCCACGACGAGTACATCGTCCAGCTGAAGATGGACGGGGCGAGCATCGAGCTGCAGTACGAGGCCGGTGCGTTCGGCTACGGCGTCACCCGCGGAGACGGCGTCGTCGGCGACGACATCACCCCCAACGTGCGACGCATGCGCGGTCTCGTGGAGTCGCTACCGGACGGCTTCACCGGAGCCGTGCGCGGCGAGGTGCTGCTGAGCCGCGAGCTGCACCGGGAGAAGTACGACGACAAGGCGAATCCCCGCAACGCGGCGAACGGGCTGATGAAGCGCAAGGACGGTGTCGGCGCGGGCGACCTCGAGATCGTGTGCTACGACGCGTGGGACTCCACGCGAGACGACTTCTTCGCCCGCGAAGAGGACAAGCTCCTCTGGCTCGCCGGGAACGGGTTTCACGTCGTTCCCTACGCGAAGTTCGACGATCCCGCGCCGATCGTCGAGTATCGCACCCGTATCGCCGACGAGCGAGCATCGATGCCGTTCGACATCGACGGGCTCGTCGTGAAGGGCCAGGAGATCGATCCCGACGATATGCGCCGTGCGCGTCCGGAGCGGCAGATCGCGTTCAAGTTCGAGCTCGAGGAGGCGGCGAGCACGCTGCGCGAGGTGATCTGGAACGCGTCGGGGAGCCTTTACACGCCCATCGGCGTGATCGACCCGGTCAGGCTCGCCGGCACCACCGTCAAGCGAGCGAATCTCGTCAACCCCCGCCTCATCCGCGACATGGATCTCCGGCTCGGCTCGCGGGTCGCGGTGACCAAGCGCGGCGAGATAATCCCCAAGATCGAGCGCGTGCTCGAGAATCCGCCGGATGCGCCGCACATCGAACTGCCGCAGACGTGCGAGCGCTGCGGTAGCGAGCTCGTCGACGAGGGAACGCGGCTCTCCTGCCCGAACCAGGCGTGCCCGAAGCGCTCGTACTTCCGGATCCGCAAGTGGCTCGATGTTCTCGACGTTCGCGACTTCGGCGACGCGATCCTCACAAAGCTCTTCGAGTCGGGCCGCGTCACCGAGATCGCGGATCTCTACACGCTCGACGTTGACGATCTCACCGCGCACGAACGCATGGGTGCGACGCTCGCGAAGAAGATCCTGCGCAACCTCTCGGTCGTACGGACCGTACCGCTCGCGCGCTTCGTCGCGGGATTCAACATCGAAGGGGTGGGAACGCTGATCATGGACAAGGCGGTGGCGGCCGGGTACGACACGCTCGAGAAGCTGCGCGAGGCGAGCGCAGACGAGCTGGCCGAGGTTCCCGGGATCGGCGCGGTGACCGCGCAGACGATCGTCGACGGCCTGAGCGATCTGGGCCCACGCATGGACGCGCTGCTCGCGACTGGCCGGGTGTCGATCGCCGAGCCGGTCGGCGGTCCGTTCCAGGGTGTGAGCTTCTGCTTCACCGGCTCGCTCGCCACCATGACGCGGAGCGCGGCGCAGGACCGTGTTCGCGACGCCGGCGGTACGGTCACGAGCACGATCACGAAGGACCTGAGCTATCTGGTGACGAACGATCCGGAGTCGGGCAGCAGCAAGAACCGGAAGGCGACGAAGCTCGGAATCCCGATCGTCGATGAACAGCGGTTCCTGGCCATGCTCGCGCATGGCCCGCTCGCGCATGGCCCGCTCGCGCGCGACTCGGCCGAGGAAAAGAGCCGTTGAAAGCGGCCGCCGTGACGAATACACTGAAATCGGTGGTCATGAGGTGAGCATGGACAGAGAGGACGATCTGCCGGAGCTGGAGGCCGACGGTTTCGAACCGGAGGATGAGTTCGACGAGGGCGAAACCCACGTCGACCCCGAAGAGCTGCGCGAAGAGATCCGGAAGTACTATCTTCCCACCCAACTCGTCGACGCGATCATGGAGATGGGCGGAATTCCCACGGCCAGCGAGGTTATGCTCGTGGGGGTCGGGTTCATCGACATCGCCGATTACAGCTACCTGTCGCAGTTTCTCAGTCCGCAGGAGAACCAGGACGTCCTCAACGGGCTCTACACCGCGTTCGCGGGCGTTCTCAAGCGGCACGGCGGTTACCTGAACAAGATCGAAGGTGACAGCCTGATGTTCCACTACGGCGGTAACATCGACCGCCGCGTGAAGGCGATGAGCGAGGAGGAGGCCGAGCGCTATATTGCAAAGGAGCTCTTCTTCACGTGCGTGGAGATGCAGCGCGTCTGCTCGAGATTCAACCAGGCGGACCAGAAGTTCCTGCTCGAGGGCGCGAGCGACGACGCTCAGGAAGCGCTGCGCAAGGCCTTCGGCATCATTTCGAACCTGCGCGATTCCGAGCTCGCGAAGACCATCAACGCCGTCTTTCAGATCCGGATCCGCATCGGCGCGAACATCGGTCACGTTACGATCGGGAACTTCGGGCCGGACGGCGCGAAGCAGTGGGACGTGGTGGGGAACGCGGTCATCGACGCAAAACGGATGGAGTCGACCGCGCCCATCGGCGGGCTGCGTATCAGCAAGGAGCTCTACGACAAGCTCGTCGAGACGAGGGTCGCCGACGAGTACTACCGGCGCTTCCTGCGCGAGGCGCTCGTGCTCGGCAGCTACTACCGAGACATCACGAGGGACGACCTCTTCAAGTACAGCCAGGTTCTCCTCAAGGACAAGCGGGGCGCGACGTTCGAGACCTACAGCGTTCAGGTCACACCGAACCTCCCCGAATCGATCGCGCAGCAGGTCAGCGACCTGCTCGCGATGGGACCCAGCGCCGTCGGGCGCATCCTCAAGCTGCTCGAATACTACCGAGGGAATCCGTACGTTATCAACGCGGTCGAGGATTCTTTTCGCGATGCGGGCGTCGTGCTGCGCAAGCACTACATGCTCGAAACCATGTATCCGCTGCAGCTACAGGAGATCCACAGGCAGTTCGACGGGAACATAGAGAAGATCACCGAGCACGTGGACACGCACTTCTCGCTCTACCAGATCCTCGACCGCCTGGGTCGATTTCAGGACATAGTCAAGCAGCGTACCGCCGGGGAAGACGGCTCGGACGAGTTCACGACCTACGAGGCGTACATGTCCGAGCGTGAGCACGAGATCCGGGCGCAGTACGAGGCGAGCCGCAAGCAGATGGTGCAGCGCGCGTACTTTTTCAACGTCGTCTTCCCGCTCGTGTTCGAGAGCATTCGCTCGAGCATCCTCGAGTATCAGCTCGAGCCGGAGGTGCTCGAGGCGTCCGCGGGAGCGTAGCGTCGCCACGCACCGGGTACCCGCCGTGGCCGGCCGCCGAGATAGGCGATCATGCGCTTCGCCGCGTTGTGCGCACCGACGATGTTGCCGGCAGCAGGACCGAGTTCCTGTTCGGCGAGCGCCCCGGTGACGTAGACTCCGGGAGCCCATTCGAGCGATGCCGATGGAATCGGGAAGCCCTCGCTGTCCACCGGCAGCGGCGAGCCGGTCGCCTCGCCCGACGCGAGCGCCGCGCGCAGCGAGCCCCCCGGCGGTCCGGGGGCGAACCCCGTCGCCAGCACGACGAGATCCGTGGGCCACTTTCCGCGTCGCCCGCACAAAACGATCGTCTGCGAATCGGCACGCACCGCCTCGATGACCTCGTCGGTCACGACCTCGAGCCGCCCGTCGCGGCGCGCCTCGTCGATCCGCTCGGCGAGCTCCGGGGGAACCGATCCGGGGTTTCGCGCCTCGGCAAGGAGCTCTCGCCTGCGGCCGGGGTCGTCGTCGGCGAGGAAGCGTTCCATGCAGGCCGGTCCGATAAAGCACGGATCGGAGTCGAACTGATGCACGCGGATCTTCTCGCGCACGATGAGGCGTGGGCGTCGTGCGAGGTCTGCGGTGTGCAGCGCGAGATGCGCTGCGGTGACACCACCCCCTACGATGACCGGCTGCGCGGCGTTCTCGGCGACGCGCCGATCGAAATCCTCGTCGAATACGTGGACGATTGCGGGGTCGCCGGCTGATGCCCACCACGGCGCGACCGGCCCGGGGGCACGCCCGGGGGCGAGCACGACGCGCCTCGCGTCGATCTCCGATGCGCCGTCGGTCGCGACGCGCCAGCCGTTCTCGAGGCGTACGATCCCCACCGCCCGTCCGCGAACGTGCAGCGCGGCGAGGTCTTCCCGCATCACGACATCGTCGGCGTGCGCGTTGAACAGCTCGACCGACGGTCGCGCGTACGGCGGGATGGTGTGCTCGTTGTGATCGTAGCCGTGCTGCGCCGCCCAGGCGAGGAGCGCCGTGAAATCGGGCGCGAGCGCGTGCGCGGCCGGCGACCGCAGGTAGCGCATCCCGCAATTGTGCGTCCGGCGCTTCCACGCGGCGAGGAGCCGGCGATTGGGGTCGAGAATGCGGGTTCGCGCCGGATCCGCGTACCCGTGGTGAACGAGCGTGTGTGCGAGGAAGGTTCCGTGGATGCCACCGCCGACGATCAACCAGTCGAGCATAGCCTCTACAATAGTAACGCCGGTTTCCAGGCTCAACTGCGTGAGTGCGCGTTGCCCATCGGCGCCGTGCGTAGTATTACTGGTCCATGGACAGCGACGTACTGATAGTCGGCAGCGGTCACAACGGGCTCACCGCGGGGGCGTACCTCGCGAAATGGGGATACAAGGTCACGGTTCTCGAACGACGCTCGACGATCGGCGGAGCGGTCTGCACCGAGGACATGTTCGGCGGGTTCAAGCTCGACGTCGGCGGGTCGGCCCACTTTATGATCCATCATACGCCCATCGTCAGCGACCTCGAGCTGGGCACGTACGGCCTCGAGTACATCCCGCTCGACCCGTTCATGACCGCGCCGTTCGACGATGGAAGCTCGATCAGCTTCTATCGCGATCTCGACCGTACCTGCGAGAACATCGCCCGTATCAGCGAGCACGATGCGGACGCGTACTATCGGTTCATCCAACGGTGGCAGCCGCTCAACGAGGCCATCTTCGAGGTCTTTCTCAAGACGCCGTCCATGCGTAACTTCGGCTCGACGGTCCTGCTCCGTAAGCTCAGCGACACGAAGCAGGAACGCAACGATCTGCTGCGCAAGCTATTCGTCAGCTACGGGCGGCTCATCAACGAGACGTTCGAGGACGAGCGGACGAAGGCGGCGCTCGCTTGGTGGGGCGCGCAGAGCGGACCCCCGCCCATCGACGCGGTGAGCGCGGAGTTTATAGGCTGGCATTCGGTTATCCACAAGCACGGGCCGGCCAGGCCGCGGGGCGGGTCCGGCATGCTCACCCAGGCGCTCGCCGCCTGCATTCGCGATCACGGTGGCGAGGTGCTGGCCGACCACGAGGTCGAAGAGATCCTCGTGGAGGACGGCCGGGCAGTCGGCGCTCGCACCGTCGGTGGCGACACCTTCACCGCGAAGCGGGTCATCTCGAACGCTCACGTATGGGTCACCTTCCTCGACCTGCTGGCGAAATGGGTCCCCTCCGACCTGCGTTCGCGGATCGAGCGGATCCACGTCGGCAACGGGTTCGGAATGGTCGTCCGCGCGGCGATGGAAAAGCTCCCTCGGTACAATCTCAACGACGCGTCGAACGACGAGGTCCTGCGCGGCCTTCAGCTCCTCTCGCCGACCACGCAATACCTCAACGACGCGTACGCCGATTACCTGCGCGGCGAACCGTCGCGCGACCCTGCGGTCGTCGCGATGACCTTCAGCGCCATCGACCCGAGCCTGGCTCCGGAAGGTATGCACACGCTCTTTCTCTGGGGTCAGTACTACCCCTACAAGCTGCGCAATGGCGGCGGTTGGGACGAGATCGCAGAACGCGAGGCGAAGAAGCTCTTCGGCGTGATCGACCGGTTCGCCCCGGGCACGAGCGACAGCCTCATCGACATGTACATCCAGACGCCCAAGGTGATCAGCGAGAAGCATAACATGCCGAACGCGAACGTGATGCACGTGGAGATGGTGATCGACCAGATGTTCATGTTTCGCCCGCTTCCCGAGCTCTCCCGGTACGCCACGCCGCTACCGAATCTCTTCCTCGCGAGCGCGAGTACACACCCCGGGGGCGGAATCTTCGGAGCGCCCGGGTACAACTGCGCGCACGTGGTACGAAAGAGCCTACGACGGATCTTCTTTTGACGGCTTGGTGTGAAGCGCCTTGTCGAACTCGCTCCAGATCTGGTCGATCTGCTCGCGGCTCTTGGGCTTTGGTTTTGCCGGCCCCGGTGCGGGGCGGTGGCGGCGCCGGCTGACCGTTTCGGCCTTGTGCGATCGATTACCGGTTCCGCGGGACCGCATGCCCGTCTCGTCTTCCGGCGGCGACGCCTCGCGACCGGCGCCGCGGCGCGCCGCGCCCTCGTCCGCGTAGGAGAGGCGCTGCCCACCGCGCGGGCCAAATCGCCGCGTGTACGTCGCGCGCAGGCTCTCGTGTCTTCCGGAGAGCCTGAGCAGAATCTGGCGGAAGACGCTCGTTCGCGCGAAGGCGTCGTCGAAGATCGCGACGAGGTTCAGCCCGAAGAGCTCGTTGAGCGGCCGCAGTTGTGACGTGTCAACGTCGAAGTACGGCGTCAGCACGCTCTTCAGCTCTTCGGTCGACACGCCCTCGCGTTTCTGCTTCGCGTCGTGGATGATCGCCTCCGCGATCAGCTGCGGGCGCGCGAGATACTCGCCGAGCAGCGGATGCTGCCGCTCGACGCGCCGCGCGATGTCTTCGTTGAACATCTCGCGGGAGCCGAAGACCTCGCCAATATCCGGGGAGCGGCCCCGAAGGAACGCTTCCATGATCTCGGCGTATTCGCTGGTGAGCCGACGGCTCATCTCGCCGCGGGCCTGCTCGAACGAGCCGCGGACGCGATCGGCGTGGATGTAGAGCCCGTGGATATAGAGGACTGTGGGCAGCCTGCGGCGGGGACGTGGGGTGAGTAGCTCGTCGTTCAGCTGGCTCGAGAAGCGCGTTGAAGCCGCGGCGAGCCGGGTCTGCGCGTCGTCGACGAGACTCGAGAACTCTTCCTGCGGCATTACGCCCGCCGGCGCTTCGCGCACCCGGCGTGCCAGCGTCTCGATCTCTTCTGCGATAACCCCGTCGCTCTCCTTTTGCTGTCTTGCCTCTCCAATCTGCGCGTCGACGAACACCATCACGAGGTAGGCGAGCTGGAAGAGCTCGTCGTTCTCCTCGAAATTCTTGCGGAATGCGATCGTGGCCCGCTCTCTGACGATCGTCTGGGCGAGATCGTGCCATACGTCCGGCGCCTTGCTCTCGAGCCGCTGGCGGACTTCCGTGATGCTGGTATCCTTGATTCGGGCGACCTCTTCGAGCACGCCGCGCTCGCTGAGGTCGCGCTTGAGCACCTGGATCGCCCGCAGGACGAGCGGCTTCGCCGTGGCGGAGGTGAAGATGACGCGAAACTCGTCCATGAGCCTGAGGCGATAGATCGTTCCGGCCTGTGTGCCTCCTGCGTAGGCAGCGGCGAGCTGGGACGAGTCCGCCTCTACGACGTGGTAGTCAGGAGGCAGCGCGCCGTGCTCGCGCATTCGTTCCTGCGACGGGAGGACGCGAAAGTCGGCCGCGAGGATCCGGCGAACTATCTCGTCGACGAGCGCCGCCCAGAAGTCGGGGCTTCCGGCGCTTGTAAGGATGATCTGGTCGGGCTCTCTCTCGCCATCCTCCGCTGTGGTTGTGAGGTATCCGATCTCCGCGCTGCGAAGCTTCGTCATCAGGCGTTCGAGTGCCGTCTGCTCCTGCTCAGGACTCCCTTCCGCGCTTCTAATGAAGCGTTTCGCATCGATACGGGGCGACCACGCGTCGCAGAGGCGCTGAAAGAGCTCTCGCTCGGTTGGCGAGAAGCTGCCTATCTGGGAGAGAAGCTCGTCCCGGCCTCGGGAATCGAAACTGACGAAGTCCGGCTGTGTGCTCATCGCGCCGTGGACTACCTCGCGTGCATCGGAGTCGGTCGCACCCGTACAAGGAGTGTACCACACCGCGGACAGTGTCGCAGCGTGAACTCCTTGTCGTGCTCGCGGACGGTGGTAGAGGCGTGATCGGCGCGGGCGGCAGGGAGTAATGCGGCGCCGCACGCGCTGCAGGTGTCGCGGGTTATCTGGTCCATGAGCGTCTCCACCTAGATTGTCGGGAGAAAAGGTGGCAACGATGAGAGCGCTCCCCCGCGGTCTCAGTTGGTCAGGGCGCGCTGCTCGGGTCCCAGCCGACTCGGAGGTTCTCGTGGAGCGAGTCCATCGCGTCCACGTCGCGGAGCGAGATCTCGAAGTCGAAGATGTCTGCCCGGTCGGCGATCTCCTGCGGGTCGAGCGACCTGACGAGCACCCCGACGCCCTTCTGGAGCGCCCAGCGGAGCAGCAGTTGGGCCGGGCTCTTGCCGTACGGTCCCGCGATCTCGCTCAGCCGCCGTTCCCGGCGACGCGTCTGCTTCGAGACGGGGGTATGCGTCTGGACGAGTATCTCCTTCCGGCGGCACCACTCGTGGAGACGGCGTTGGTTGAGAAACGGGTTGAACTCCACCTGGTTGACCGCGGGGAGTACGCCGGTCTCGTCGACGATCTCGTCGATGTGTTTGATCGCGAAGTTGCTCACACCGATCGCCCGGCAGCGACCGTCCTCGTAGAGCTTCCCGAGCGCGCGCCAGCTCTCGCGGCGCAGCCTGATCAGCGGGAAGTGGATCATATAGAGGTCGATATACTCGACTTGCAGCAACTCGAGCGACCGGTCGAAGGCGGCCAGCGTCCGGTCGTAGCCCAGATCGGAGTTCCACACCTTCGTCGCGAGGAAGACGTCGTCGCGCGGGATCGCGGCAGCGCGTAGTCCGCGGCCGACATCCGCCTCGTTCTCGTAGACGCTCGCGGTGTCGATGAGACGGTAGCCGTTCTCCAGCGCCGCGATCACCGCGCCCCTGGTGTCGTCTTCCTCGCCCGGCTGGGTGCAGCCGAGGCCGAACATCGGCATGCGTGTACCGTTGTTCAGTCGTACTGTCGACCGCGGACTCGAAATCGCCAAAACGCCTCCCCGCTGATGCGCTGAACCGAGGATACCAACCGGTGCCAACCGCGTAAAGGCCGCGTCCGCGGTCGACCGGGCCGGGCGGCCGCGACGCCTGGGGCGTCTGGACGGTAGCCTTCGGGGTCCACAGCTACTATACTCTCCGGCAAAGAGGTGCTTCGTCGTGTTGATGTATCTGACATTCCCCGACTGGCTGCGCGCGGAGATCATCCCCGGACTCCCGTTCCGATGGTACGGCCTGATGTACCTGATCGCTTTCGCGATCACGTACGTGCTGTTCATGGTTCAGGTGAAGCAGCGCAAACTCGATGCCGACCAGGACACGGTCGTGAACTTCTTTTTCTGGGGTATCATCGGCCTGCTGATCGGCGCCAGACTCTTTTCGGCGCTCTTTTTCGACCCCACCGGCATCTACCTTCGGCGACCGTGGCTCATCTTCTGGCCGTTTCGCGACGGGCAGTTCGTGGGCCTGCAGGGCATGAACTACTACGGCGGGCTCGTCGGCGCGATCGTGGGGTTCGTGATCTACGCGCGAGTGAAGAAGATCGACATCCTGGACTGGGGCGATATGCTCGTGGCCGGCATCCCGCTCGGCTATACCTTCGGCCGGATAGGCAACTTCATCAATGCAGAGCTCTACGGTCGCGTGACGACCGCTTCGTGGGGCGTGCTCTTTCCCAACGCGCGTCGCTTCCGGGCTTCCGAAGACTGGGTGCAGGAGTGGGCGGCTGAGGTCGGTATTGAGGCCGGAGGCGCGGACGCGCTGGTGAACCTGCCGCGCCATCCGACGCAGCTCTACGAGGCTTTCGCCGAGGGTGTTCTCCTGTGGCTCATCATCTGGTTCGTCGTGCGCAAACACAAGCCGTACAACGGCTTCATCGTGGGGTCCTACGTCATCGCCTACGGGCTCTTTCGCTACGTCATCGACTACTTCCGGATGCCCATATCCGCTTCCGACTTCGCCGTTCGTCTCGTGGACACGGGGTTGCCGGTGTACTTCGTACAGTCGCCGCTCAACCTCATCCCGAGCCAGCTCTACAGCCTCGCGATGATCGTCGGCGGAGCGCTCTTTCTGCTCGTCGTCTCACGACGCGCCGGGCGGCTCGAGCCCGACTCGACCGGTGATCCAGAGGACGGAAGCGGCAACGGCCGGAACACGTCGCTGAGGAAGCTGCGCAAGAAGATCAAGTAGGCGTATGCCATGTACGGTTTCCTGTTCTACGTGCTGAAACACACGTACGGTCGGGTCCTTCGGTGGTGGTTCGCGGTCCGCGCCAGCGGTCGACCCATGCTCGCCTCGCTCGAGCCGCCGTACCTCCTGCTCTCCAACCACGTGAGCATGTGGGACCCTCCGTTGGTGGGCATCTTCCTGAAGCACCCGCCGCGATTTCTCGCGACGGACAACATGTTCCGAACGACGCTGTCGCGGCTCTTCTACACGCTGGTCGGCGCGATTCCGAAGTCGAAGGACCAGCCTGACCTCGCCGCCGTGCTCGCTGCCCGCCGCGCGGCCGATCAGGGCGCCGTCGTCGCCGTCTTTCCCGAAGGACGTCGCACCTGGGATGGGCGAACGCTCCCCGTTCACCCGGCCACGGCGAGGCTGCCGCGACTGTTGCGCGCGCCGGTCGTCGTTGCGGACATCGACGGGGGGTATCTGTCGCGTCCACGGTGGGCGAGAGCGGGCAGGCGTGGCCGCGTCGTCGTTCGCTACCGGCGGATCCTGACCGCGCGCGAGGCGGTTGAGCTTCCGGAACGGGAGATCGAGCGGCGCGTGGTCGCCTCGCTCGACCGCGATGCGGACGACGCGCAGCGCCGCGAACGCGTGCGGTACCGCGGGCGCCGGCTCGCCGAGCACATCGAGCTCTACCTCGTGCGGTGTATCTGCCGTGCCTACGGCAGCTACCGCAGCCGGGGCGACCGCTTCTGGTGCGTCGAGTGCGGGAGAACCGGGAAGTTCAACGAGCTCGGGCGAATCGAGGGCTACGATTTCGAGACCATCTCAGAGCTCTCCGACTGGCAGCACCGTGTGCTCGATCCAGAGCTGCTCGCCTGGCCGACCTCCGGACGGGTGCTGCGGCAAGCCGGGGCACGGCTGCTGCGCGCGTTCGGGCGCCACGGCTATCGACCGGTGGCGCAGGGGGAAGCGGTTCTCACCGCGCGGACGATAACCGTCGCAGCCCACGCGGTGCCACTCGATCTCGTCCACGCCTGCAATATGCAGAACGACAACTCGATCGAGTTCACGCGCGGGCGGTCTCGCTATCGGCTCGAACAACCGCCGCGGCGTGTTCAGTATCATCGAGCGCCCTACTACCTGTGGATGCGCGTCATGCAGGAATGCTCGCGGTCGCTCCGCGAGCCTCCGCAGGGCACAGCCCCGTGATGCTCACGCTGGCTTAACCGGCGCGCGCCAGCGTGGGTATACTGAAGACAGCGAATGGCGAGGCACGAGTTCAGTCTTGAAAACCTCACGGGTCTCTACGACGGCACACCGGTGCTCCAGCTCGCTCCCGACGAGCGGATCGTCGTTTTCAGCGATCTGCACCTGGGGAACGGAGGCCGGACCGACGACTTCGAACCCAATTCGGAGATGTTCTTCCGCGTGCTGCACGACTACTACCTCGCAGGCGGGCACAGCCTGATCCTCAACGGCGACGTCGAGGAGCTGCAGCGCTTCCGCCTCGCCGATGTTCTGCGCGCGTGGCGGCCGATCTACGACCTCTTCGACCGCTTCGATCGCGATGGGCGGCTCTTCAGGCTCGTCGGAAACCACGACCTGGACCTCATGGACCGAAGCGACCATCCCTTCCTCGTCCGGGACGCGCTGCGGTTCTCGTACCACGACAACTCCATTTTCGTCTTCCACGGTCATCAGACGTCGGTCAGGTTCGAAAAGTACAACAAGCTCGTCGGATTCGGGCTGCGCTACTTCGCGAACCCGCTGAAGATCAAGAACTATTCGGTCGCCCACGACAGCCTGAAGCGGTTTCGCACCGAGGAGCGCGTCTACGAGTTCGCCTCCCGGAACAAGGTGCTGTCGATCATCGGTCATACGCATCGGCCGCTGTTCGAGTCGATGAGCAAGGTCGATTCGATCAAGTTCGAGGTCGAGCGGCTCTGCCGCAAGTACCCGAAGGCAAGCGCGAAGAAACAGACGAAGATCGAACGCGCGATCGCGAACTACCGCAACGAGCTCGAGGGGATCGACCTCGACGAAGACCCCGGTGCGAGCGTCGCGAGCCTCTACAACGCGAATCTCGTCGTGCCGTGCATGTTCAACTCCGGGACCGTCATCGGGAAGCGTGGAATGACCTGTATCGAGATCGGCGAAGGACGGATCTCTCTCGTGCATTGGTTCGACGACCGTCGCAGCGACAAGTACCTGCGCTACGCGAACTACGACACCGAGCAACTGCCGGGCACCGACTTCCACCGGGTCGAGATCAAGGGCGATAGCCTCGACTACATCTTCACGCGAATCAAGCTCCTCGCCGGCTCACCGGATGCCGCGGTGCAGAGCCGGTGATCTCGATCGCGACGTTCTTGTAGGCGCGCGGCGCCTCTGGTACCATTTCCGTGCGAACCATGAGGGAGGATATGCATATGAAGATCGCGTTTATCGGCACCGGGGTCATGGGCAAGAGTATGGCGGGGCACCTGCTCTCCGCCGGGCACGATCTGACCGTATACAATCGAACGAAGAGCAAGGCGCAGGAGCTCGTTGACGGGGGGGCGGCCTGGGCCGATTCACCCGGCGAGGCGGCGAAGGACGCCGAGGTCGTCTTTACGATCGTCGGTTTTCCGCAGGACGTCGAGGAAGTCTATTTCGGCGACGCCGGCATCGTCGACCGCGCGTCGGACGGAGCGATCCTCGTGGACATGACCACCTCGCGCCCCGATCTCGCGGTGCGCATCGCGGAAGCCGCCGTCGAGAAGGGCATGCAGGCGCTCGACGCGCCGGTCTCCGGCGGCGATGTGGGCGCGCGCGAGGCGCGCCTGTCGATCATGGTGGGTGGGCCACAGGCCGCCTACGACACCGTGAAGCCGCTCTTCGACCTCATGGGGGCAAACATCGTGCTTCAGGGTCCGGCGGGTAGCGGTCAGCACACCAAGATGTGCAATCAGATCGCGATCGCCGCCGGGATGTTGGGGGTCTGCGAGTCCATGGCGTACGCGAAGGCGTCCGGCCTCGACCCGGAGACGGTACTGGAGAGCATCGCCTCCGGCGCCGCCGGCTCGTGGAGCCTGAGTAATCTCGCGCCGCGCATGATCGCCGGCAACTTCGCGCCGGGCTTCTACGTCAAGCACTTCATCAAGGATCTCAATATCGCGATCGAGAGCGCCGAGGCGATGAGCCTCGATCTGCCCGGTCTTGCGCTCGCGCGTAAGCTCTACGTCGAGCTCGCCGAAGCCGGTGGCGAGAGCGACGGCACGCAGGCGCTGTTCAAGCTGTATACCGGGCAGCTGTAGCCGCTTATTTCGCCGGAACGAGTCCGGATCGCCGTGCCGGCCTCATTCCTCGAGCACGTAGATCTCCACGCGCCTGTTCTGCGCGCGTCCGGCCTCGGTCGCGTTCGTCGCGACCGGCTCGCTGCCGCCGCGTCCTTCAATGTCGATGCGATCCGGGCTGATGCCGCGGCTGGCGAGCTCGGCGGCGATCGTGCGCGCCCGTTCGACCGACAGCCGCCGCTGGCTCTCCTCGGTTCCCACGTCGGCGGTGTGTCCCACGACGAGAAACCGTGCCTGCTCGACCTCTTCTATCGCGGAGGCGACGGTGTCGAGCCGCCCGCGCTCGCCGGGAAGCAGGACGGCCTGGTCAGGCAGGAATCGAAGCGCGCGCACAGTGAGCCGTACGCCCGTGTCGGTCTCGTCGACGCTGATATCGGTCGACTCGTCGTCGATCCGCGCGCGGACCTCGTCGGCGACGCGCCGTCGGGACTCGAGCGTCAGTCCTGAGAGGAACAGGAGCGTGTGGCCCTCGTGCACGAGCGTGGTGCCGTCGCCGAATCGGTACTCCTCGGTGAGCTCGTCGCGTATGAACGCGACCTGCCCGGCGCCGGTCGTGAGACCCGACTCGGGCAGCAGGATCGTGACGCGATGGCCGCCGGTGACCGAGGCTATGGCGCCGCTGTAGTCGACGACCGGCGCGTCGGGATCGTCGCTCGGCGGCAGCGGATAGCGGGTTGCGAAGCGCGCCTCCACCCGGAGCGTCGGGGCGCCGTTCCAGCTCTCCCGGCCGGCGAATCGGTAGTCGACGACGACCGGCAGCCGCAGCGGGTTTCCGTCGCGACGCGGGTCGATCGTCACCCACGCCTGCGCGTCCCAGCGCGCTCCAGGAGCAAGACGCTCGGCGGGGAACTGCAGGAGGTGCCCCATGGAGGGGTAGGACCCGTCGCCGCCGAAGAGCGTGGTCGCCGAGATCTCGACCGTCGACTCGAGCGAGCGGTCCACCGGTCGCGCGACCTGCTGCATGTCGCGTCGAACCTGCTCGAAGAGAAAAAAGCGGCCGCGGTACGCGGGCGCTTCGCTGCGCGAGAGATATCCGGTAACCTGTCGGGAGAGCAGCCCGGCGTAGCGTCCGTTCTCGCGCGTGGAGAGGTTGCTGCGCTCGGAGACCCGGATGCGGTCGGGCGGGACGAGGCCGACCGCGAGGTCGGCCTGCTGCGCGCGCGCGGGCGTCGGCGTGGTCGCGACGAGCATCGCGGCGAGCGCTGTGAATGCGCGGCGGCGGCCGCGGGTAGTAGTCATGCAGGTAGAGTACGCATAACCGGGTGACGGATTCCACCGTTGCCGGTGTTCGAGGGGTTGTATGGATCCGAATAAACGCACACGGCTCATTTCCACGCTCGGCATTGTGGCGGTCATCGTCGTGCTCGCCGTCGTCGTGGTCCGCTTCATCGGCGGCGAGATGGTCGCGCTCGATCTGTCCGCGGACCCGAGCGGTTTCACCGGGATCTCGTCGGTCGGTGGATGGAAGATCACCGTCCGTCGCGGCGAATACGACGTCGCGGTCCGGGTGAGCGAACGCTCGGCCGACGACGTCCGGGTGGAGGTTCGCGACGGAGCGCTTCTCCTCGGCGTCGCCCCGGGCATGCGGGCCGTCACCGACACCCTCGAGGCGACGGTTTCGCTTCCCCGCCTCGACCGGCTGCAGATCGACGGTGGGGCGGAGGTGCGTCTCGACGAGGTCGTATCCGACAGCCTCGCCGTCGACGTCGACGGGGCCGCGTCGATCACGGCGACCGGCGGTCGGTACGGACGACTCGAGGTCGAGGTCGACGGCGCGGCGAACGTCGACTTCGCCGACACCGCGGTCTTCGACGCGGACATCGACCTGGACGGCGCCTCGAACCTGAGCATCACCATGGCCGGCGGGACGCTGACCGGCTACTTGCGCGGCGTGGGCAACGTCAGCTACGGTGGTGAGGTCGCGGACGAGTCGGTCCGGGTCGAAGGACTCGGGACGGTTCGAGCGCGATAGCCGGCGACGATGTCGGCGAAGGAGCCACGATGAGAGAAGCGAATTCGCGCGCACACCTCACGCGCCTCGTATCCGACCACAACTACCTGGGTGCTCAGCTCTACCTCCGGGAGGCCGACCTCGAGCGCGACGAGAGGAACGAGCTTCTGGGCATGCTCGCCACGGCGGTCGTCGAGGAGCTCAGCCGAACGCGTAGGGACGACCGCGAGCGGATCGTCTATCTGCGCAGCGTGCTTGCGTGGATCCTGCGCGAGGTGCCGGGGCTCGGCTCTCTGTACCGGGAGCAGCTCCGCGGCGCCGCCGCCGGTGGCGATGCGTTCTCGCAGCTCACGCGCGGCTTGCGCACCTTCGGCGACGTAGCCGCGGGGCGCACGTCGTTCTCCGACGCCGCCGACGAGGCGCGGCACGATTTCGAGGACGCCACCGAACGGTTTCGCTCCGGCGAGTCGTCGGAGCAGGTCGACGACTTCCTCTCCTCCGCGGAGAAGGGAATCCGCGACGGGCTCGATCAGCTCGGCGCGTTCTTTCGGGTGATGAACGAGGAGCGCTCACGCTCCTCGGGTTCCGGTGACGAGGAGGCTGCCGAGCGCGATGAAGAGGCTCGCGCGGCCGCCCGGGCGGACAGCGAGTCGGACGTCGAGGACGCGGAGTTCACGCCGGAGCACGAGGCGCAGGACATCAACGTCGAGCGCGAGTAGGCGGACCCGAGCCGGGCGCGGGGACCTCAACCGTGCGAGCGCGTGCGACAGCGGGATTCGCTACTTCGGGGCACGCGCGGAGGCCGCGCGGTAGACGAGCGTTCGCGGGAGCAATCCCGACACCCGTTCGAGAAATCGGTTCGCGAGGCCCGGCACGACGACGACGTCTCGTCGCCGCGGCAGCCGCCCCGGGTGCCGGGCGAGCCGGCGCGCGGCTCGCTCGACGGCGCGCATCGAGCCGGCGACGACCGAGTCGGCATCCATCCACCTGATGAGCCCGCGATTGCGACCGCGCCGCTGGGTGTCCTCCGTGTCGTCGCGGTGGAAGTCGGTGAGCACGTAGCCGGGCGTGAGCGCCTGGACGACGAGCCCGTGCGGCGCCGTCTCGAGCGCGAGCGATTCGCTCAGCCGTTCGAGGTAGACCTTCGTCGCGACGTAGAGCGCCGATCCCGGCACGGCGACGCGCCCGGCGAGCGATCCCACGTTGATGACGACGCCCTCGTGGCGCGCCGTCATGCCCGCGAGGACCGCGTGCGCGAGGCGAAGCGGCACCTCCGCGTGGACCCGTAGCATCGCGCGCAGCGGCTCGATGTCGGCGGCGGCTACCGGCGCGTAGTGACCGAATCCCGCGTTGTTGACGAGGACGGAGACCGGCCCCGCGGAGATCGCATCGAGCAGACGCTCGACCGTCGACTCGTCGGCCAAATCGCCGACAACGAGGTCCACGCGCGTCGCTCCGCGATCGAGGAGGTCGTTCCGGCGTTCAGCGAGGAGACCGCCCCGTCGGCCGGTCACGAGAAGACGAGCCCCTTGTGCGGCGAAGTGGCGGGCGTAGGCCCGACCGATCCCGCTCGTGGCGCCCGTGACGACAACTCTTTTTTCGTGGAAGTTCACCGTATCTGTTACCTTTGTCCGGAGTCGTTGTTGTTTGAGTGAAAGGGAGGGATAGTCCTCCTTGGTTTTGTGGCCGCTGGGTCGGCGCTTCCGGAGATTTCGACCTCCTTTGCTCCGGAAGCATTTTTCACCCTGGGCCAGGCCTACGGGTCCGTGCGGTTGTCGCGTCTCCACAGCGGCAGCCGCCGGGCCCTTCCGGCCGATATCACGGCGCCCCCTTGGGGCGCCTTTTGTGTGCCCGCGCGTCGTGCGCACGCGCTCGTCGCCGGCGTTTGCGCGGGTCGGGCAGCCGGCTCCTGGGGCCGGCTGCGGGTGCCGATGGGGCGCTACCGGACCTCGATCACCCCACCGGCGTAGGTGAACCCGCCCCCGAAGGCGGTCATCCCGACGAGCTCTCCCGATTTCCGCGACCCGAGGACCTCCGCGAGGCAGAGCGGGATCGTCGAGCTCGACGTGTTGCCGAGGTGCCGGATATTGCTGTACACCATATCCGACGGGACCTTCATGCGCTGCCGTACGGCGTTGATGATGCGCTGATTTGCCTGGTGCGGCACGATGAGCTTGAGCCGCTCGATCCCCACGCCCGCCTCGTCGCACGCCTTGAGCAGCATGTCGATCATGCTCCGGACGGCGACCTGGTAGACCTTCGGGCCGTCCATCGCGATTCTCTCGCTCTCGAGTATCGGCACCTTCAGCGCCTCGCCCGACTCACCCTGCGCGCCGATCGCCGGCCGGTAGACCCTCGCGTTCGCGAGCTCCGCGTTGCCGGCTCCCACGACGACGCTCGCCGTCGCAGCGTCTCCGAAGATGGGCGCGGTGTCGGGGTCGCTCGTGTCCAGTTTTGGAGAAAGCACCTCGGTGGTCACGAGGAGGATGCGGTGGTCCGGCTTGCTCTGCAGGTAGTCGTAGGAGACCTGGAGGCCGTAGAGGTAGCCCGAGCACGCTGCGCTGAGGTCGTACGCGGCGGTCTGCGTGTCGCGGTCGCCGGCGAGCGCGTAGTGCACGAGCGTGCCCATCGATGGGGTCGTGTACAGCGGCGTGCCCGTGGAGACGATGATGAGGTCGATGTCGTCAATGCTCATCGCGTTGCTCTCGAGAACCTCGCGCGCAGCGTCGACGGCGAGCGAGAGCGCGCTCTCCTCGCCCTCGACCCACTGCCGGGACTCGATACCCGTGCGCTTGACGATGTCAGCCGGCGACCAGGTCGGGCACATCTCGGAGATCTCTTCGTTGGAAACCCGCCGCGAGCCCAGGCGCGTGGTGACGCCCACGAGACCGGCGACGAGTTGAGACGAGCCGACGCGCGCGGCCTGCGCGGTCGCGGCACCAGGCGCCCCGCGCGCCGTGCCACCGCCTGCGAGCGCGAGGTCGACCCCGCTGATCACCGGTTCGCCCGGCTCCTCGCGCGTGACCGGCTTGAGGCTGACCTCACCTTCGGCGATCTTCACGTTGAACAGCGGTGCGCCCACCTTGACCGAATCGCCCTCCTCGCAGAGGAGCGCGTCCACGGTGCCGTCGGTGGGGCTTTTGAAGTCGAACGCGGCCTTGTCCGCCTCGAGCTCGGCGATGAGCTGCCCCTGCGCGATCTCCTGTCCCGGTTCGATGTGCCAGGCGATCACGGTCACCGACTCGTCCGAGGGGCTCGCCCCGATCGCTTCGACCGTGCGCATGCCGCTCGCCGAGTCCTCCAGAAGCTTCCACAGCACCGTTCCGCCGAGGATGTCCACGGCGGTTTCGAGGACGCGCTTGTAGCTCGGCAGCACCTCGAGCTGGTTGGCGAAGTTGCACGGGACGTAGGTGTCGCCGCGCGTGACGCGCCGCGTCACGATGGGCGTGCTGATCCGCTCGCTCACCGCGGCGATGACCTCCGCGCCCATACCGGCGGTATGGTTGTCCTCGTGGACGACCACGAGCCTGCCGGTCTTCGAGACCGAGTCGACCACGCGGTCGACGTCCCAGGGAACGATGCTTCGCAGGTCGATCACCTCCGCGGAGACGTCGACGCTTTCGAGCGCGTCGGCGGCCTGCGTGCAGAGGCGAACCGTGTTGCCCCAGCCGACGAGGGTGATGTGCTCGCCGGGGCGGACGGTGCGCGCGGTCCCAATGGGCACGAGCTGGCGCGCGACGTCGGTCGTGGTCGTCGCCGAGCGGTCGTTGAGGCAGTTCTTCGGGTAGAAGAAGATCGTTGGGCGCTCGCTCTCGAACGCGGCGTTCAGCAGTCCGGCTGCCTCTCCGGCGGTGGAGGGCATGAAGACGTCCACGCCGGGCGTATGCGCCGCGATGCCCTCCATGCTCGACGCGTGGAAGGGGCCCAGGCCGGGTCGGTAGCCGCCGCAGGTGACCATGAGAATCACCGGCGCCTGCCATCCCCCGTCGGTCCGCCAGTACATGCTGCCGAGCTCGGCGAAGATCTGGTTGTACGCGATGGGCAGGAAGTCGGCGAACTGGAGGAAGGCGACCGGCCGCTTGCCCGCGAGCGCCTGCCCGATCGAGTAGCCGACGATCGTCGCCTCTGCGAGCGGCGAGTTGACCACCCGGCCGGGGTAGGTCTGCGTGAGCCCGCGCGTGATGCCGAAGACGTCGCCCTTGGGGTCCTCGAGGTCCTCGCCGAAGAGCTGCACCCGCTCGTCGGAGCCGAGGCGCGCCTTGAGAACCTCGCGGATCGCCTCGAGCATGGTCAGCTCGCCACCGTCGGCGTCGCCGCCGGTGTACTCGTTCGAGCGAGCGGCGAGCCGGTCGGGCAGCGGTCTGACGGCGGTCGACGTCGGCTGCGGTTCCGGCGAGCGCTGGACGCGCCGTGCGATCTCGCGGAGCTCGCTCTCAACCTCCGCGCGGGCCGATTCGAGCTCGTCGGCGCTCACGCCGGCCTCGGTAAGGCGCCTGGCGAGGACCGTGATAGGGTCACCGGTGGAGCGCACGCGCTCGATCTCCTCCGGGGTGCGGTACATGCGCTGATCGTCGGCGTTCGTGTGATTGCCGAGCCGGTCGACGTTGAAGACGGCGATCGAGGGTCGACGGTTCTTCCGCATGCCGGCGACGATCTCGCCGAACGCGTCGTACGCCTCCACGGGGTCGCGACCGTCGATCCGCCGGATGGGAACCGTGTAGAACTCGTCGCTCTCGCCGTCGGGCGTCGAGTAGAGCGTCTTCTCGAGCGTCTTCGTCGATATGGCGAAGGCGTTGTCCTGGATGAGGAAGAGCACCGGCAGCTGGTCGCGTACCGTTTGTGCGATCGCTTCGAGCACCTCGCCCTGCTGCGTCATCCCGTCGCCGAGCGAGCAGAGGACGATCGGCGCACCGTCCTGATCCTTCACCACGCTCGCGACGCCGGCGGCCTGGAGCGCGGAGTTGCCGACCGGCCCGACGAGGCTGAGGATCCGGTGCTCGGGCGCGCTCATGTGAGCGTTCATCTGGCGACCGCGCGAATGCGAGCCGTCCTTGTTGAACAGGCTCATGAAGAACATCTCAGGCGAGATGCCGCGCGCGAGCATGAGCGCCTTGTCCCGGTAGTGGCAGTGCAGCCAGTCGGCGCCGGTCAGGTGCGGCTGGAGCATGACGCTCGCCTCGTGGCCGGCGCCGGAGACGTGGAAGAACGCTTCACCGCGACCGGTGTATTCTTCCTCGATTCGGTCCATCTCCCGTGACGTGACCATATATTTGTAGAGTTCGAGAAGCGTGCTGGTAGGCGTTCGTGTGACCGTCTGAGCCATGCTAATCTCCTGTGACTTGTCCTTGTCCGATCGCAACGATCAGGTTTCCCTCGCGCACTATAGCATACCGCGTGACTTGAAGTCACCTTGGGGTCTGGCTATATTCTCCGCGAGGTTGAGCATGAGCAAATTCAGCAGCAATGTAATCGATTCGTTCGACACACCGCAAGGCCCTGTGGAGTACTACAGCCTGGCGAAGCTCGAGAACGCCGGGTTCTCCGGACTGACGCGCATGCCCGTCTCGATTCGCGTCCTTGCCGAGTCGGTCGTCCGCAACGTAAACGGGCAGGAGGTCACCGACGAGCACGTCGAGCGATTCTCCGGCTACGACACAAAGAAGCCCGGCGAGCTCGAGATCCCGTTCACGCCGGCGCGCGTGCTGCTGCAGGACTTCACCGGGGTACCCTGCGTGGTCGACCTCGCCGCGATGCGCAGCGCGATGGCGCGACTGGGAGGCGATCCGGCCCGAATCAACCCCCAGCAGCCGGTGAACCTGGTCATCGACCACTCGGTGCAGGTCGATGTCTTCAACACGCCGGAGGCGCTGAAGCAGAACGCGGAGATGGAGTTCGCCCGTAACGGCGAGCGCTACGAATTCCTCCGCTGGGGGCAGGGCGCCTTCGAGAATTTCGAAGTCGTGCCACCGGCGAGCGGCATCTGCCACCAGGTCAACCTCGAGTATCTGGGGAAGGTCGTCCAGTCGACGGCCGGCTCGACCCCGGGCAGCCGTCTCGCGTACTTCGACTCGCTCGTCGGTACCGACAGCCATACGCCCATGATCAACGGCCTCGGCGTCGTCGGATGGGGCGTCGGCGGCATCGAGGCGGAGGCCGCGATGCTCGGCCAGCCCATCTACATGCTCGCCCCGGGCGTCGTGGGCGTGAGGCTCTCCGGAGAGCTGCAGCCCGGGATCACCGCAACCGATCTCGTCCTCGTGGTTACCGAGATGCTGCGCAGTCACGGCGTCGTCGGCCGGTTCGTCGAGTTCTTCGGCTCCGGACTCTCGAAGATGACGGTCCCCGACCGCGCGACCATCTCGAACATGGCACCCGAATACGGCGCGACCGTCGGGTACTTCCCTGTGGACGACCAGACGCTGCAATACCTGTACGCCACCGGACGCCCGCAGGAGCTCATCGACCTCGTCGAACGCTACGCGAAGGAGCAGGGCGTCTTCCGCACCGACGACACGCCGGACCCCGAGTACCAGGAGGTCGTCGAGTTCGACCTCTCCACCGTCGAACCGAGCATGGCCGGCCCGAAGCGTCCCCAGGACCGCATCCCGATCCGGGAGCTCAAGAAGAGCTGGAGCCTGACGCTGCGCGCGCCCGTCGAGGAGCGCGGTTTCGCGCTCGGCGACGACGAGGCGCAGAAGAGCGTGGAGGTCGAATACTTCGACGGCACGCGAGGGCCGCTACGCAACGGAGACGTCGTGATCGCCGCGATCACGAGCTGTACGAATACCTCGAATCCCTCGGTCCTCATGGGAGCGGGGCTGCTCGCGAAGAAGGCGGTCGAGGCGGGCCTCGTGACCAAACCGTGGGTCAAGACGAGCTTCGCGCCGGGCAGCATGGTCGTCACCGAGTACCTTATCCGCGCCGGGCTGATGCCGTACCTCGAAAAGCTCGGCTTCTACCTCGTCGGATACGGCTGCACGACCTGCATCGGGAACAGCGGACCCATCCCTGAGAACATCGCAAGCGGCATCGTGGAAGGTGACCTCGTCGCCGCCGGCGTCCTCTCGGGCAACCGGAACTTCGAAGGCCGCATCAATCCGCACACGAAGGCGAACTTCCTCGCTTCGCCGCCGCTCGTGGTCGCGTACGCGCTCGCCGGTACGGTCAACATCGACCTCACGAGCGAGCCTGTGGGCACCGACTCCAACGGCAAGCCCGTATATCTTGCGGACATCTGGCCGGAGGACGACGAGCTCGCCCAATTCGTCACGAAGGCGCTCGACCGCGAGGTGTTCATCGAGAGCTACAACGGGCTCGAGGAGTCGAACCCTCAGTGGAACAGCATCCCGGTTTCGAGCAGCGAGCTCTACCCCTGGGACGAGAAGAGTACCTACGTCCAGGAACCCCCGTTTTTTACCGACATGGGTATGGAGCTCGAGCCCATTTCTCCGATCGCGGACGCTCGCGTTCTCGTGATCGCCGGCGACAGCACGACGACCGATCACATCAGCCCCGCCGGCGCGATCGACCCCGACAGCCCGGCAGGGACGTACCTCATCGAAAACGGGGTCGAGGTGAAGGATTTCAACAGCTACGGCAGCCGGCGCGGAAACGATCGGATCATGACCCGCGGAACCTTCGCCAACATCAGGTTCCGGAACCGCCTCGCCGACGGCGCGGAGGGCAGCGCGACGGTCCACATGCCAAGCGGTGACCGAATGGACATCTACAACGCGAGCCTCCGGTACAAGCAAGAGGATGTCCCGACGATCGTGCTCGGCGGCAAGGACTACGGGATGGGCTCGAGCCGCGACTGGGCGGCGAAGGGCACGTATCTTCTCGGTGTTCGCGCGGTCATCGCGGAGAGCTTCGAGCGCATTCACCGCAGCAACCTCGTGGGTATGGGGGTGCTTCCGCTTCAGTTCCGCGACGGGGAGAGCGCGAAGAACCTCGGACTCACCGGGGGCGAGGCGTATACCATTACGATCGACGAGAGCGTGCGTCCCCGTCAGGAGCTCGAGGTGACCGCCACCGCCGAAGACGGCTCTGCGAAGTCGTTCACGGTCGTCTGCCGCATCGACAGCCCGGTGGAGGTCGACTACTACCGCAACGGCGGCATCCTTCAGACGGTGCTGCGCCGCTTCCTGCAGGCGTCCTGAAGTCCCCGGCACGCCTCGCCGCGGCTACCGAGGAAGCAGTACATCCCAGGTGATCGCGCCCCCGGCCGGCACGTCGCGGGCGAGCCGCGCGCCGGCGAGTTCGCGCGCGAAGCGCGGCTCGATGCCCGGTTCGAGGCGCTCGGAGCGCAGCGCGGCGAGGTCGTCGTCGCCGAGCGCGTGTCCCACGGCGAGGTCGCGCACCGCGAGTAGAGACCGGCGCGTCGTCGCGTACGAGGCGGCCTCGCGCGGCGCGAGGCGCTTGACGCCGTCGCCGAGCACCGTCGCCACGCGCTCGGCTCCGTACTCCGCTTCGAACTCGCGTACGACTTTCTGCGGCCCTTCATCGGGGTCGAGCGACCGGACCGCGTCGATCCGCCTAATCGTCGCGCACATCTGCGTGAACATGGTCGGGTCCATCGCGATCGGGTCGTCGAGACCGTCGCCCTCGCGCGAGAGCGTGAAGTGCTTCTCAACGATCGTCGCGCCGAGCGCGACCGCGAGACCCGGTACGAGATTCGGATCGGCGCTGTGATCCGAGAGTCCAACGTTTACCCCGAACACGCGCGCGAGCGACCGGATCAGACGCAGGTTGTACTGCTCTTCCGGAGCCGGGTAGGCTGTGATGCAATGCAGGATCGTCGTGCCTTCGCGTCCTGCGATGGAGAGCGCGTACTCGATGTCCGCGAGGAGCGATACCCCTGTACTCACGATGAGCGGGAGCCCGTAGCCGGCGACCTCTTCGAGAAGGGCGGTGTGGTTGAGCTCCGGCGAGGCGATTTTCAGTCGCTCGACGTTCAGGTCGCGCAGCGCTCGGGCGCTCTCGACGCCGAAGGGAGTACAGAGGAAGTCGAGGTCGTGCTTCCGGCACAGCGTCTCGAGCTCGGCGTAGAAGGCGGGCGGCCGCTCGAGCGCGTGGAAGCGTTCCCAGAGCGGGGTGGGACCGCCGGGTAGGTCGACCTCGGGGGTGCGCCGATGGACGAGCTCGTCGGCGATCACATACTGGAACTTGGCGCAGTCCGCGCCGCTCTCGCGGGCGGCGTGGACGAGCTCGTCGGCCTGCGAGAGGTCGCCGCCGTGAGCCGTACCGATCTCCGCGACGATGTACGTATCGGGCATGACTTCATCATAGTCGCCCTGCTGGTGGGCTTCAATCGTCCGGAGCGGCGAGCTCGTCGAGCACGTCGGTCCATACGCGGTCGAGGTAGACGCTCGCCCCGTCGTCGTAGAGCGAGTCGACGAACGTTACGAGGTGCTCGGGCGGATCGGCGGGCGTCGCGGCCGGAGGGTCCCACGGGACCAGTAGGCGAAACGCGAGGACGACGACGGCCATCGCCGCCGCGGCGGCGATGGCGGGAACGAACCGAACCGCGCGTCCGCCAAAGGCGTACCCGTGACGAGCCTGTTCGTGACGAACCGTCCCGGCCACCACGAGCGCGTCCACGTCCGGCCCACCCATCGTGCGCGTCGCAGCCTCGGCCTCCTCGCGCAGCCGGCCAACGGCGCGAACGGCATCAGCTTCCTTCATACCCTGTCTCCTCGAGGTAGCGTGCGAGACGTGCGCGTGCGCGAGCCAGCCTGCTCTTCACGGTGCCTGTCGGCTTGCCGACCATTTCCGCGAGACGCTCAACTCGCTCTCCCTCTCCGTCCTTCAGGTACACGAGCAACCGGTCCTCCGGCGGCAGGCGGGCGAGGGCACGTCGGACGAGCTCGCCGGTCGCGCCGGCGATCAGCGCGGTCTCCGGCCCCGCAATGGTCGACCGGAAGCGGTCGGCATCCTCGTACGCGACCGTACGCGCCGCCGACCGGCCGTGGCTTCGCATCAGGTCGAGCGCGCGGTGGCGCGCGAGCGAATAAAAGAAGGTCGAGAACGACGAGTGTCCGCGAAACCGGTCGATCTTGCGGATCAGGCTCACGTAAACCTCCTGCTCCGCGTCGGCGATCGCCTCCGGGTCGGGGCCAACGATCGAGTAGAGCAGACGGCGCAGACGCGGCGAGTAGCGGGAGACGAGCGCGGCGAGTGCCTCCCGGTCCCCGTCGGCGCAGAACCGCGCGGCGAGCTCTTCGTCGCCGCTACGGTGGGCCGCGATCGGCTCCGCCCCTTCCACGCTACAACCGGTCCCGGATGAGCTCCCGCAGCTCCCGATACTCTTCCCGCAGGAGGTCGAACTGACGGCGGATGTCCTCGTCCTCCACGAGCTCCTCTCGGTCCTCGAGCGCACGACGGACCTCTTCCTGGCGCCGATCGATCGCGCGTTCGAGCGTTGCGAGCCGCTCGCGAAGCTGGCGCGCCATCTCCGATCGCGCGACGCCCTCCCGCGCCTCCGCCGCCCGGCGCGCGACCAGCTTACGCGCGATGCGAGTCCATCGATCGGTGCCGACGACCTCGCGGATCGCGAGCTCGCGTTCGATCTCCAGCATCCGGACCTCGACTTCGATCCCGGCGGTGTCCCGCAGATTCCGTTCGATCGCTCGCAGCGACGGGTCGTCGTCGACGAGGAGTCGCGCGAGCTCTGCCTTCCTAACCTCGAGCTCCGCGCGCTTGAGCCGGATGTCCGCGGCGCTCTCGCGCTGGATCTCCTGGATCTCTTCGATTGCCTCGTTCTCGAGTCCCAGGTTCTTCAGCAGGCCCTCGCTGTAGGGCTCCTGCGCTGCGAGCGCCGCCGCGACGAGCACGAGCAGCACGACCATTGCGGTGCGTAGACTCATGGTGCCTCCTACCCATCTTGAGACGTCGCAGAGGGAGATCCGGTTGCAGGCGAGACGACGAGTCCGGCGAAGGCGTTCTGCCGCGCCGCTTCGTACGCGCCGACCGCCACGGCGTTGCTGAGGTTCAGACACCGGGCTTCGGCGACCGTGGGAATGCGCACGACTGGTCCGCGGTGCCCGTCCACGAGATGGTCGGGCAGGCCGGTCGTCTCGCGTCCGAACACCAGGTAGGCATCCGGATCGTAGTCCACGTCGGTGTAGGCGAGCGAAGACCGGCTCGTATAGAGGACGACCTGCTCGTCCGGGGCAAGCGAGTCGAGAAAGCTTGCGAGCGACGCGTGCTCGTGAACCTCTACGAGATGCCAGTAGTCGAGCCCGGCGCGGCGCACCGCGCGTTCGTCCACCGAGAAGCCCAGTGGATGGACGAGGTGAAGGTCCGCCCCGAGCGCCGCGCACGTCCGTGCGACGTTGCCGGTGTTCTGCGGAATCTCCGGCTCTACGAGAACGATGTGCACCGGCTTACCCGTCGTTTGAAACGCCTTCGTCCGATGCCGCCGTGATCGCCGCTGTCCGGATGGCAGCCGCACGGATAGCAGCCGCGATATCGCGCCCTTCGAGCGTGGCGTCTCGAATGGTTCGGGCGTCCACGACGACCTGATCACCGGGCGAACCCTGCGACTCGATCAGCTCGGCCGTGGTGAGGATCCGTGTGAACAGATTGTTGAGGTCGTGGACGAGTGGGCGAATCTCGTCGTCGCTCATGGCACTCCCGCCGGAGTCACTGCACTGCCTGGAGAGCTCCTTCGTAGTGTGGCTCCTGGCCGATCTCCGGTACGAGCTCAGTGTAGCGCACGATGTTCTGCTCGTCCAGAACGACGACCGCGCGGGCGAGCAGCCCTGCCATGGGACCGTCGGGAGATCGCCGTTGGTGTGAATGGGGGTACCTTTGAGCTTACTTCTGCCATGGTTTCTCCTGTGGAGAAAGTCTATCTGAGGCGAACGATCGGCAAATGAGCGCTATCCGACCTGGCGGTTATCCGTGACGCCGGGGACGGCGGTGATGTTGAGCACCTGCGGGATCGATCGGACGCTCTTCATGACCTTCTTGAAGTCGTCGCGGCGGTCGAGCTCTACGGTGAATTGCGCGTCGAGGCGCCCGTCGTCGGTTTCCTCGACGCGACCTTCGATCAGGTTTCCCTGGAACTTGCGGATCGCGCTCTCGATCTCGCTGAAGAGGTCGAAGGTTCGACGTGCGACGACGCGGAATCGGCGGGTCTCGCGCGGAGAAACGGTCTCCCACTCGACTTCGATCCCGCGCGCCTCGAAGTCGGGGATGTTTGCGAGGTTACTACAGCCTCGCTTGTGGACGATGATGCCTCGCCCCCTCGACACGTAGCCCACGATGTCGTCGCCGGTCGTGGGGTGGCAGCAGTTCGCGAAGCGGATCATCATGTTCCGCTCGTCGCCGACGCGAACGCCGACCTTCTTCGACTCGATGACCGTTGTCGGTTCGTGCGTATCGGTCGACGGGGGTTCGCCACCGCTTCTCTTTGGCGGGGCTTCCGTTACATTCTTGCGCGCGACGATACTCTTGTCGAGGATCAGGCTCTCGTCGTGCTTGTTGAGCCATTGGCGGATCTTCTGGCGGGTGCGAGTCGTGCGCGCGTAGCGCAGCCAGTTGAGGTGCGGGTGCGCGTGCTGCGAGGTGATGATCTCGATGACCTGCGTGTTCTTCAGCTCGGCGCGCAGCGGGATGATCGACCCGTCGGCCTTCGCGGCCATCGTGTGGTGGCCCACCTCGGTGTGAATGTGGTAGGCGAAGTCGATCGCCGTCGCGCCGCGCGGAAGCTGGATCGCGTCTCCCTTGGGCGTGAAGACGTAGATGGAGTCCTTGAGGATCTCGCGCTTGATCTCCTCGAGGAACTCGTTCGAGGTCAGTCGTACCGCCCCCAGATCGCGCACGCGGTTGAGAATAGCGAGATCCTCGTTGCGCGCCTGTTCGCGCGTCAGACCCTGCTTGTAGACCCAGTGCGCCGCGATCCCGTACTCGGCGGTTTGATGCATCTCGCGCGTGCGGATCTGGATCTCGAGCAGTTTGCCGTCAAAGCCCATGACCGTCGTGTGCAGACTCTGGTACTTGTTCGCCTTGGGCATGGCGATGTAGTCCTTGAACCGGCCCTCGATGGGGGGCCAGATGCGGTGGACCAGGCCAAGCATCGTGTAGCATGCGTTCGTGCTGTCGCAGATGACCCGCGTCCCCAGCAGGTCGAAGATCTCGTCCAGATCTTTGCCGCGCCTGCGCATCTTCTCGTAGATCGAGTAGAAGTGCTTCGCCCGCGTCTCGACGTCGATCGTGATCCCGGCCTCGTCTGCTGCCTCCGCGAGCGCTTCCTCGACGCGCGCGAGGTAGTCGGCGCGTTCGCTGCGTTTCTGAGAGACGAACGCCTTGATCTGGTCGTAGGCCTGCTTGTTGATCTGCTTGAGCGAAAGGTCCTCGAGCTCGTCCTTGAGCCACGCGATACCCAGGCGACCGGCGAGGGGCGCGTAGATGTCGAGCGTCTCCTGCGCGATCGCGCGTCGGCGATGCTCCTTCTTGTACTCGAGCGTGCGCATGTTGTGCAGCTTGTCGGCGAGCTTGATGAGAATGACCCGGATGTCCTTCACCATGGCGAAGAGCATCTTGCGGATCGTCTCTGTCGTCTGGACGCTCTTGTTCTTCGCCTTGACCGCCGCGATCTTGGTGACGCCGTTGACGAGCTGTTCGACGTCCTTCCCGAACTCCTTGCGCAGATCGGTCCGGGTCATCTTGGTGTCCTCGAGGACGTCGTGCAGCAACGCGCTCACCACCGCGGGGCCGTCGAGGCGGAGGTCGATCAGGATCTCCGCGACCTGGAGCGGGTGCACGAGGTAGGGCTCGCCGCTTTCGCGCAGCTGGCCCTCGTGGAGCTCACGACTCTTCAGGGCGGCGCGCATGATCTGCTCGACGTCGTCGGCGGAGTAGGGGGTGAGTAAGGCTCTGAACTCCTCGATCGTGCTTACCATGGTCTCCTAAGGTCGTCGCCCGGTTACAACACGGTCACGACCCGCGAGATCGGCCCGAAGGTGAGTGTCGACCAAGCCGGCGGTCTCGAATACCGCACGCCCGGCTGCGCCCTGCTGGGGACCTATCTCGCTTACAAGATACCCGCCATGGGGGAGGGCTGTCACTGCCTGCGCGGCGAGCTCGCGGACGACCGCGAGCCCATCGTCGCCTCCGGCGAGCGCACGCGCCGGCTCGGGCCAGCCCGCCTCGCGCATCGTCGTGTACTCAGTATCGGTGAGATACGGAGGGTTCGCCGTGATTATCTGCGGTGTCGGCAGGTCGCGCCGGGCCGACTCGTCGGCGAGCCGGGCGAGCAGGTCGCTTTGCCAGATAGCGACGCGGTCGGCGGTGAGTCGCGATGCGTTCGTACGCGCGATGACGAGCGCGTTCTCGTCTACGTCGGAGGCGCTCACACGAATCGACGGCCGCTCGCCGGCGATCGTAGCCGCGACGCAGCCGGACCCCGTGCACGCGTCGTGTACGTGGAGCGGCGCTGCGGCCGGCGACCGAGCCGTTGCCGCGAGCAGATCGACGAGCCGCAGGGCCTCTTCGACGAGGACCTCGGTGTCGGGCCGAGGCACGAGCACCGCAGGGCTGACGACGAACTCGCGTCCGTAGAACTCCTTGACGCCGCGGATGTAGCTCACCGGAAGCCCGGCGCAACGCTGTTCGACGTAGCCCGCGAAGCGTGCGCTCGGCTCGGGCGCGAGCTCGTCCGGGAGTGAGGCCATCACGCGCTCGGTCGGCTCGCCGAGCGCGTGCGAGAGGAGCACGAGCGCGTCGAGGTAGGGCGTCTCGGCGGAGCCGGCGGGGGCGTGCGCGAGGCAGGCGCCGATCCGCTCGCTGGCCCACCGTAGCGCGGCGCGAACGGTGGTCCCGTCGGGCTGCCGGCGTACAGCGTCGTTACTGGACATGCTCGCGCAGGTAGCTCTCCCGGTCTGTGATCTTCAGCGTCTCGATGGCCTCGTCGATCTCGCCCTGCATGATCGAGTCGAGCCGGTAGAGCGTGAGGTTGATCCGGTGGTCGGTGAACCGGTTCTGCGGGAAGTTGTACGTGCGGATTCGCTCGCTTCGGTCGCCGCTGCCGATCTGGCTCTTCCGCGCGGCGGCCTCCTCCTCCTGCCGCCGCCGCTCCTCCATCTCGTAGAGGCGTGCCTTGAGCACGCGCAGCGCCTTCGCCTTGTTCTTCAGCTGCGACTTCTCGTCCTGGCACGTCACCACGAGGCCGGTAGGGATATGCGTGATGCGCACCGCCGAGTCGGTCGTGTTGACGCTCTGCCCGCCGGGGCCCGACGAGCGGTAGACGTCGACGCGCAGGTCCTCCTGGTTGACCTCCACGTCGGCCTCCTCGGCCTCGGGAAGGACCGCGACGGTAACCGCGGAGGTGTGGATCCGTCCGCCCGATTCGGTCTCGGGCACGCGCTGGACGCGGTGGACGCCGCTCTCGTACTTGAGGTCTCCGTAGACGGTCTTCCCGGTGACCGAGAAGACGATCTCCTTGTACCCTCCCATCTCGGTTGGGCTCGAGTTCATCACCTCGATCTTCCACTTCCTCGCCTCGGCGAGGCGTTGGTACATCCTGTAGAGGTCGGCGGCGAACAGGGCCGCCTCGTCGCCGCCGGTGCCCGCCCGGATCTCCATAATCGCGTTCTTCGCGTCGAGCGGGTCCTTCGGCACGAGCAGGTGCCGCAGCCGCTTTTCGAGCGCTTCGCGGCGCTCCTCGAGCTGCTCGAGCTCTTCGCGGGCCATCTCGCGCATCGACGAATCCTGCTCCTCCTCGAGGAGTTGCTTCGTCTCCTGGAGTGAATCGAGCAGCTCCCGGTACTCGTCGTAGACCTGCATCGTCTCGGTGAGCGAGGCGTGCTCCTGCATCACCTCCCGGTATCGTTTCTGGTCCTTCGGCAGGTCCGGGTCCATGATGAGCTTGTTGAGCTCGTCGTAGCGTTCTCGCAGCTGTTCGAGTTTGTCGATCATAGTCGATTTCGGTTCGTACCGCCTCCGGTCAGGCCGATGCGTCCGGCGGCGCGCCGGGCCCCAGGAAGCCGAAGAGACTCCCGCAGAACCCGCCGGCGATGTGGGCGAACTGCGACACCGTGTCGGCCTGGAACGCGGTGACGATCTCTCGGGCGAGGTAGAGCACGACCACGAGAATGAAGGTCAGCGGAATCTCGCCCTTGCGGAAGTTCGTGAACGAGCCGAGCAGGATCATCATGAAGACGATTCCGCTCGCTCCCAACAGTCCCGTCGAGAAGAGCACGACGTTGAGGACACCCGTGACGAGCGCCGTGACCGCCATCATGAAGACCAGCCCGCCGGAGCCGTACTTCTCCTCGAGGATGGGGCCGAGCAGGAGGATGAAGGCGAAGTTGCTGACCAGGTGCGTCCAGCTCGCGTGTCCGATCACGTGGCTCAGCAGCGTCACGTAGTCGACCGGATCGGCGAAATCCATCGAGCCGCCCACGGCGAAGAACGTCTCGGTGAGCCGCGCCCCGCTGAGTGTGTCGGCGAGGAGCACGACCGTCGAGACGAGCGCGAAGGTGAGCGTCACCGGGGCGTTGTAGGTGATTCGCATCAGCGCTCCCCCACGTCCAGCTTCAGCTCGACCGGACAGTGGTCGGAACCCATCACATCCGCCATGATCGACGCGTCGGAAACCATCGGATCGGCGACCGGATTCACGCAGTGATAGTCGATACGCCATCCGACGTTTCGCTCGCGCCCCTTCGTGAAGTAGCTCCACCACGTATAGTGGTCGCCGTCCGGTGTGAACTTCCGGAAGGTGTCTACGTAGCCCGACCCGACGAAACGGTCCATCCACGCGCGCTCCTCCGGGAGGTAACCGGGGTTCTTCTCGTTCTGCTTCGGCCTGGCGAGGTCGATCGGCTTGTGCGCCACGTTATAGTCGCCGCAGAGGACGAGCGGCTTGTCCTGCCCGCCTATGTCGTCGCAGATCTTGTGCATCGACTCGCAGAAGTCGAGCTTGTAGTCGAGGCGCCTGCCGCCGTCCTGGCTGTTGGGGAAGTAGGCGTTGATCAGCACGAATTCGGCGAACTCGACCCGGAGCACGCGGCCCTCGTCGTCGAAGCGGTCGAGCCCCATCGTCGCCACTTCGCGCGGCTTCTCCTTCGAGAAGACGGCGACGCCGCTGTACCCCTTCTTCGTCGCCGAAGCCCAGTGCGCGTGGTACCCGGCCGGTTCGACGAGCTTCTCGGTGAGCTGCTCGGGCTGAGCCTTCGTTTCCTGGAGGCACATGATGTCCGGCGATTCGCCGTCGAGCCATTCGAGGAAGCCCTTCTTGGCGACCGCGCGGATGCCGTTGACGTTCCAGGAGAGGATGCGCTTCATGGACCCACAAGATACTTCAACCACCCGTCTCTTGAGAAGTCGTGCCCGTGGGGCGGAGCGCGCTGCACAGCCGGCCCGTGCCGGGAGCTCGTCGCGCATCGTGGCTCGATCCTTACCCATGCACCTCGGAGAGCGACTCGAGGTCGTCGGCCGTCTGCTCCCATTCGCGCGTCAGGCGCGCGATGCGCTCCTCGGTCTCGCGTACCTGCTCGGTGAGCTCGCGTACCGCCTCTCCGTCGGCGTAGACCTCCGGATCGCCGAGCCGGTGCTGGAGCTCCTCTCGGCGCGCTTCCTCGGCCTCGATGCGCTCGAGGAGCTCGGAGACCGAGCGCTCGAGCTTCTGCTGCCGGCTGCGGCGCGCCTTCTGCTCGGCGTGGCTGAGCGTCGGTTTCGGCGCGCGGCGGTTCGCCGCCTCGGCAGTCGGCGCCGCGCGTACCGGGCCGCTTTCCACGCTCTCGCCCTGGTGCTCGAGCCGCCACGCGTAGTAGTGGTAGTCGCCGGGGAAGTCGGAGACGATCGACGGGGCGAGCGGGTGGCTCGGGTCGGGGCGCAGCTCGATCACCCGGCCTGCGAGATTCTCGATGAAGTCACGATCGTGGCTGACGAATACGATCGTCCCGCCGAATTGGCGGAGTGCGTCGAGCAGCACTTCCTTGCTCGCCATGTCCAGATGGTTTGTGGGCTCGTCGAGTACGAGGAGGTTGTGCGGGCGGAGCAAAAGCTGAAGCATCGCGAGGCGGCTGCGCTCGCCGCCCGAGAGTACGGTCACCGACTTGTAGACGTCGTCTCCCCTGAAGAGGAAGGCGCCGAGCATGTCTCGAATCTGCTGCTCGGTCTGGCCCTGCGCTGCGGCGAGCGTCGCGTCGAGCACGCTCGGCCCGGCGTCCCCCACGGGGGGCGCTCCGGCGGTGCCGACGCGATTGCGCGCGAGCCAGCTGTCGTCGTCTGCGTAGAATCCCCCGTCTACCCCGGCGCCGTAGACGACGTCTCCGTCGTATCCCTGATCGCGCCCCGCCATGACCCGCATCAGCGTGGACTTCCCGGCGCCGTTCGGTCCTACGAGCACGATGCGCTCGCCGCGCTCGACGATGAGGTCGACGTCTTCGAGCACGCGGTTCTTTCCGTAGCCGCGCGAGACGCCTTCGAGCGTAATCACCTCGCGGCCCGACCGCGGCGCCGCCGGAAAACTGATGTGGATGTGCTTGAGGTGCTCGGGTATCTCGATGAGCTCGATCTTCTCGAGCTGCTTGACCCGGCTCTGTACCTGCTTCGCCTTCGACGACTGTGCCCGGAAGCGGCGGATGAAGTCCTCGAGCCGCCGGATCTCCTCCTGTTGCTGCTCCCAGTCCGCCTTGATCTGTTCGATCTCCTGCTCGCGTTGTCGCTCGTACTGCGAGTACGTGCCGCGATACCGCTTGACGTCGCCGAGAAAGAGCTCCCAGACGGTGTTCACGCTCTGGTCCAGGAAGCGCCGGTCGTGGCTGACCATGAGCACCCCACCGGGGTACGAGGAGAGGAAGCTTCCCAGCCAGACGCGGGCCTCCACGTCGAGGTAGTTCGTCGGCTCGTCGAGAAGGAGAAAGTCCGGGCGGCGCAGAAGCACCTTCGCGAGCGCGATGCGCATCTGCCATCCCCCGGAGAACTCGTCGGTGCGGCGCTCGAAATCGGAGCGGCGAAACCCGAGTCCGGTGAGGATCCGATCGACGTCGGCTTCGCGCTCGTAGTAGCCGCTCTTCTGAACGCGCTCGTGTAGCTCGTGATGGTGGTGGACGAGTTGTTCGAGCGCCGGGTCGTCGGGCGACGCGTGCTGCATCTGTTCGGCGACGGTCTCGCTCTCCTCGAGGATCTCGGCGATCCGTCCGTAGGCGAGCTCGACCTCTTCGATCAGATTGCGACCGTGGTGGACCACGCCCGACTGGGGGAGATAGACAACGCGGGCGTCGAGGGACCGCACCACCGAGCCGGCGTCCGGCTCGTGAAGCCCGGCGAGGATCCTCATCAACGTCGACTTGCCGCTGCCGTTCGCCCCGGCGAGCGCGCATCGGTCTCCCGACGAGAGCGTAAGCGATACGCGGGAGAGCAGATCGCGGTCTCCGTAGGCGAGCGATATGTCGTTTGCCTGGACGTGCGCCATCTACCCTCCGGTGCTGGACATGAAGATCACAAGCGGCGAGCTCGTCTGGCGCTCGACGAGGCGTTCGTCAAGATTCTCCTGCGGAACCCAGACGAGGCGGATCCCGTTGTCCCGGAACGCGTAGAGGAAGCTCGTCGGTTCGTTCGTCCCTTCGAAGCGGAAGGAGAGGGCCCCGTCGAACTCGCCGAGAAGCCGCGCAGAGAGAAAGAGATTCAGGTCAATCGTACCGGATTGACCGGCGCCATTGGGGATGGCCTGGGGAACGAGTCTGCCGTATCCGGTCCACGTGAACCGTCGGTCCTCGAGGAACGTGAGCTCGCCGTAGTTGTCGCTGAGGTATCCAGGTCCGCGGTCGAGGAGGTCCTCGTAGACGGTCTCGCGGCGTTCGACTTCGGCGTCGACGTACTCCTCGATGCCGCCGGGGACGCGTTGCATCGCGAGAGTGTGCTGTCTGCCGTCGAGCGTGTACTGGAGACTAAGCTCGTCGTTTCGCTGGAATGTCAGCTGGAGCGAGGTGCCTCTGGCCAGGTATCGCCGAGGCCCGACCCGTACGATCTCCTCGTACTCGAAGATCGTCGCGTGCGACGGGAGAACGAGCTCGAGCTGGTTGCTCTCAGGCTCGGGAAAGAGTCCGTATTCGGGGCGGAAGAGCTCGAGGTCGATCGCCCCATTGGAGATCATGTCCACGAAGTAGATGGGTCTCCAGACGTTGTTCAGAAGGAGCTCGATGAGCGGATCGGTCGCACCGCCGGACTCCACGACCACCGAGGGGTCGGTGGGGTCGTAGATCTCCAGCGTATATCCGAATACCCAGCCTCGCTCGCCGGTGCGGGTGAGCGCCTCGTACCAGTACGAGACCAGCCCCCCCTGGTTGGTCTCATCCGGCTGGCGGCCCACGAGCTTGATCTCCTCGCCCTCGCGCAGGCGGTAGACCGTGTTCGTCGCGCCCGCCTGCGCGTCGCTGCGGATGGGCAGCGCGTTGCGGGTCGCGCGCGCGTAGAGCGTCGTTGTGCCGTCGAAGCCGGCCGCGTACTCCGTGGCCGCCGCACGGGCGGACTCCTCCTCCTCGTAGAACTCGAGTCGCCACCGCGCGATCTCCGTGGGCTCCGCGAGCGCGTCCGCGGCGATCGTGTAGGTGTCGTTGAGGTCAGACTGCGACTGAACCGTGACCACGCTCCCCGATTCGAGCATCGACTCGTCCGGCGACCAGAGGAGAACGCCGTATCCCTCGGTGCTCGAGCCGCATCCGATCAGCGCAAACGAGAGGATGAGCAGGGCGGCGGGAAGCGCGACAGCAGGTATGGGGAAATCGCACGATCGGTTGGACGCCATGAGCTTCTCCGTGCGGTTGAATACACTACAACGGGTACCCAAAGTCAACCGGGACACTGACGCAGTCTCAGAGTCGGTCGGAGTCCACGACGATCACGACACGCCCCTGCGCGAGGAGCGAAATGTTGTGGGGTGAGCCCAGAATCTCTGCGGCGTCCTGCTCGCTGATTACAATGTCCGACGGGCGGCGACCGAACGTCCCGATCGCCAGGACGCGAAGCGGGTTGGACCCGATGCGGTCGGCGAGGCCGGTCGCCTGCGCGTCGTCGGTGTACGCGACGGGGCCTCGGGTCGCGAGCACGTCGGGTTCCATGTGCTCGACCTCGACGAGGCGGAAGAGCAGCTCTTCGGAGGCTCGTCGGTAGTACACGCCCGGAAACAGCGTTGGCGCCACGCTCGCGATCGTGCCCGTGCCGAACACCGGCAGGTCGTCGGCGGCGTAGACGAGGATTCCGGTGTACTCGGCGGTGGGAACCCAACCGAGGAGGGGGACAATCCGTATGGCCCGCTCGTTATCGAGGAGCCGCGAGGCGAGGTCGGCGTAGAGGTCGACGACGAAGGTGACGCTCGCCGATCCGAGGTCGGCAGACGCCGATGCGTCCACCGCGCGCGCGTCTCGTGCCGTGCGTTCGAGGCTGGTGATCAGCCCCTCCTGTTCGGATACGAGCGTCCCGACGGTGTGAAACGAGTCGAAGGGGACATCGGCGAGCGCGTCGATGATGACGCGCGGAGCGTCGCGCCGGATCGAACGCTGCGTTTCGGCCACCGCGGCGGGGCCCTCTGCGCCGATCGCCGACAGCGGGCGCTCGACGGTCACGCGCAGCTCGCGTGCCGCCCAGTCGAGGTCGATACTCACGGTATCCGCGTCCTGCGCGCCGGCCGGCGCGAGGCGTATGCACACGAGGAAGAGGGCGTAGCAGAGCGACCGCTGTCTCACGCTTTTCATATCGGTCGAATCGCGGTTGCGGGTTAGGAGACGGCGCTACAGCCGTTCACCGAGGAAGATTCCGGCCCATTCCCACGTGCCGTGAATCTCCGGATCGGGAGGAAAATGCACCTTGCGGAAGTAGAGGTACCAGGTCCGGATTCGAAGACCACCCCAGCCGTAGGTCCAGAGGTACGCCTCGTCGCCGTCGGCGTCTATGTCCACCTCTCGCTCGATGCTGAGTCTGCGCCTCGTGAGACGCAGGATCTCCCCGATATCCCAGAGCGGTGTCGTGTTTGGATCGTCGAAGTCCTGTTCCCAGCTCCGTGTGAAGAAGTTCACGCCTGCCTGGTAGCGAAGGAGCGTGCGGATGTCCTTGTTCACGAGCGCCCACGTGATCGTGCGCCGGAGGTCTTCCACGGTTTCGAGGGTCCAGTTCTTCTCGCTGTCGTGAAACTCCACGCGTTCCTTGACGGTCCGGTAAGCGTTGGGGTGCCCGGGTACTCTGAGGTCGGGGTAACGAAGCACTTCGCGGTACGCTTTGTAGACCGCGTCCCACTCGCCGAGAAGCTCGAGGTTTTCGGCGAGTCGGTAGGAGAGCAGGCCCCGGTCGACCTCGTCCCCGTATTCCGCGAGCAGCATCCGGTACCACCTCACGCGGTCCTCGGCGTCTAGGCTCAGGCGAGCGAGCTGTTCGAGCGCGGTCTTGCGAAGCGAGATGGATTCGATACGGACGTCCGGATACCCGCTCACGACGCGCTCGTAGTAGTAGCGTGCGACCGCCGGAGCACCGGTTTCGAGGTAGCCCTGAGCGACGATGGAGAGGTAGAGCCCCGCGTACTCATCGTCGGGGTGGTGCTCGACGAATGTCGTGAGATAGGCGATGAGCGGTGCGTAGCCCGATTGAATGAGGAGGTGTCCGGACAACCGTTCGACGGCGACCGCGCGTATCTGCGGGTCTTCTTCCACGGCGATCAGCTCGTAGAGCTCGCGGACTTCCGGGTCATCGGAGTCTGCGACGTAATAGTCGTGGACGTTGGAGCACGCGGTCAGCGCGAAGACCGAGATCGAAAGCAGGACGAGTACGCGGGAGAGGGTCATCTCGGCGCGAGTATACGCGCGGGCCGTTCGATTGGCAATGGGCGCCCAAACCGCTACTATGAGCCTCATGCAGGAACGTCGGCCGCGGTTTCCAAACAAGCTCGCCGTCATTGGCGTGTTCTTCGTGGTCGCCGGTGGTGTCCTCCTGTTGTGGACCGCCGGCTACCTTCAGGGGTTCATCACCTTGTGGCCGTTGCTGCCACTGCTGGTGGGACTGGTGTTCCTCTACCTCCGCATCGTGCGCTCCGGCCCCGACTACTACGTCTTTCTGGGGATCAGCCTCCTGCTGGCCGGGACGCTGCTTCTGGTGACGAATACGGCGGTGCCGGTGGATCTGGGCCGGATCTGGCCGTTGTTCATGACGATCATCGGGGTCGCCCTCCTGTTCTACGGCTTTCGCAAGGAGGGCGCCTCGCGCGTGACCTTCACCGTGCCCGGCGGCGCGATGGTACTCCTGTCGGCGGTCTTTCTGCCCTTTGCCTTCGATCTCGTCTCCGCTGATTTCGCCGCATTCGTCACGGTATGGTGGCCCGTATTGCTCATCGTCGTGGGGATCGTGCTCATCGCGGCGCACGTCTCGAGGAGAGACCGGTAGTGCAGCCACGCGCGCTCGCGGCGTTCTGTGATCGGGCCTACGACCGCTTTCACCGGCCGTGTTTCATCTCTCCCGACCCGCTGGAGATCGTGCGCGAGTTCGACGATCTCGCCGACCGCGAGATCGTGGGGTTGCTCGCATCGAGTCTCGCGCTCGGTCGAGTGGTTGGAATCCTGCCGGCGGTTCGATCGGTCCTCGAACGAGTGGCGCGGATCGACCTCTCGCCGGCGAAGGCGCTCGCCGACGCGTCGAAGGCCGACGTGCGGGAGGTGTGCGAAGGCTTCGTCTACCGCTTCTTCGACGCGGATCAACTGGCGGGGTTGCTCGCCGGAGCCGGCCGCGCGCTCAGCCGGTACGGATCGCTCGAGAGGTGCGTGGCCGCCGGAGCGCGCGGAGGTGGGGACGCGTTGCTCGGCGGTCTTGCGGGGCTGGTCGACACGGTTGCCGAAGGGGCCGGCGGCCGGCTCGACCGCTCGATCCTGCTCCCGCGTCCGAACCGCGGCAGCGCGTGCAAGCGGCTGCTGCTATTCGCCCGCTGGATGGTGCGGCGGGACGAGATCGACCCGGGCGGCTGGGAGGCGGTTGGGGCGCACGAACTGATGATGCCGGTCGATACGCACGTGCTCAAGGTCGCGCGGGTGCTCGGCCTGACTCGCCGCAAGGTGGCCTCGATCGCGGTCTCGCGGGAGATTACCGTCGCTCTGCGCGCGATCGCGCCGACCGATCCGGTCCGCTACGACTTCGCGCTGACGCGCCCCGGCATCAATCCGTTGCTGGACGAAACCGGCTGGCTCGCCGCGGATGAGTACACACGCTCCGCCTGATTTTCGCTACATTAGGCGCGAGCTGGCATAGACGACAATGTCGTTTTCGAAAGGAGCTACTATGCAGAAGTACGTTTGTAACGTGTGCGGCTACATCTACGACCCGGCCGAGGGCGATCCGGATGGCGGAATCGAGCCGGGAACGTCGTTCGATGACCTGCCGGAAGACTGGGTCTGCCCCATGTGCGGAGCACTGAAGGAAGACTTCTCTCCCGAGGAGTAGTCCGGTTACGCGAAGAGCGCGGCCTGCCGCTTGTAGTGGTCCTCGACCACGAGGCAGGCCATAGCTTCCACCACCGGCACGATCCGCGGGCAGATGCACGCGTCGTGCCGGCCTTCCGTACGGATCGTCCGCTCATGGCCGTCGAGGTCGACCGTCCGCTGCGCGCGCGAAATCGAGCTGACCGGCTTCACCGCCACCCGGAACACAATCTCCATGCCCGTCGAGATCCCGCCGATGATGCCCCCGGCGTTGTTGGTGACAAACCCGGCGGCGCCCATCTGGTCGTTGTGCTCGCTGCCGGTCATATCCGACGCCGCGAACCCTGCGCCGAACTCGATCCCCTTCACCGCCCCGACGCTGAGCATCGCGTAGGCGAGCTGCGCGTCGAGCTTATCGAACACCGGCTCACCGAGTCCGGGATCCACGCCGTTGATTCGGCACTCGACGATTCCGCCCACACTATCCTCGGTCTCCTTGATCTCCGCGATGCGCTCCATCATCCGCTCGGCCGCCTCCGGGTCGCAGGCGCGCAGCATATTGTCCTCGATCTGGTCGGGCTCGAAGCGCTCGCACGAGATTCCCGCCGCCCGTACGGTGTAGGCGAGGACCGACACTCCCCGGCGCGCGAGCAGTCTCCGCGCGATCGCACCGGCGGCGACGCGTCCGGCTGTCTCGCGGCCGCTTGCCCGCCCGCTGCCCCGGTAATCGCGGATGCCATACTTGCGGAGATACGTATAATCTGCGTGGCCCGGCCGGAACATCCCCTTGATCGAGTCGTAGGCCGAGGGATCGGCATCAGAGTTGTAAAGGATCATCAGGATGGGCGTTCCGGTCGTCTTTCCCTCGAAGATCCCGGAAAGCATGTTCACCGTATCCGGCTCTTTGCGCGGCGTGGTGATGAAACTCTGCCCCGGTTTGCGTCGGTCGAGCTGCTCCTGGATGTCGGACTCGGAGATCTCCACGCCCGGCGTCGCGCCGTCGACGATCACCCCGACGGCACCGCCGTGTGATTCCCCAAAGGTCGTCAGCCGAAACAGGTACCCGAAGCTACTTCCCGCCATGCAGGTGCTCCTCGACGGTCCGGAGCACGAGCTCGCGCGCGTCCCCGAGGTTTAGATTGGTGAGATGGATCGTGAGGTCGGCGAGGTCGTTGTACGCGGCCACACGCCGGTCGTAGAGCTTGCGTAGTCGTTGCCTCGCGATCGTCTCGTCGCCGGTGTGCAGGAAGGCGGGAATGCCGCCGCGGAAGATCCGCTTCGCGATCGCCTCGTGCCCGTCGAGCAGGTGGATGCGCAGGCCACCGGCGATCGCCTCGAGCGCCTCCGGGTTGTCGCAAATCCCCCCACCGGTGGAGACGACGACGTCCTCGCCGAGCTCGGTAGTCAGTCGGCTGGCCGCTGCCTCGAGCTGGCGGAATCGGTCCACGCCGTCTTCACGGTAGATGTCTCGCACCGGCCGGCGCATACCGGTCTCGGTCGAATCGAGCTCGCGCACGAGCGCGTCTACGTCGCAATACCGCCTGCCGAGCCGTTCGGCGAGCGCGCGACCGTGCACGCTCTTGCCCGTATGCTTCATACCCATCAGGTAGATTCGTTTCACGTTCACCGCCAGAGAGTATAGCGAGGGTCAGTCTGAGCGGAAATAGTCTGAGAATATCAATCTGCTTTCTATGCGGCGTTCGAGGAAGAGGAAGCGCCCGACGCCGTCGAATTCGAGCTCCCGGACGATCCAGCGCCCCTCGTCGTCGCGGTCGAAGCGCTGCCGCAGAGCGAACTCGCGGACGAACGACGGGAGCGGTTCCACGGTGGCGTCGAGCCGCACCGGCTCGCCCGTCTCGGCCGACAGCCAGGCGGTCCCCCGGGTAACCGATCGAGCGCCGGTCTCGTGCTCGTACTCGAAGGCCTGTACCCGAGCGCCGTCGACGACCACCGGCAGGCCGACCTCGACGATTCTCACGTTCGGCTGCTCGGCCGGGTCAAAGGGGCTGCGCTGCAGTCCCGCGAACGCGCCGCCGTCCCCGTCTTCTTCTTCGCTCCCGGGCCGTCCGCCGAACGGCGGTGCGCCCGACCGCGGGTTCTCGCGTCGTTCTTCGGTCACGTCGTCGCCGTCCTTCGTCGCCCGGATGATCCGGCTGTTGATGTCGCCGTTCGAGTCGACCCAGATGTCTATCTCGCTCTCCTCGGTGGCCACGAGCTTGCCGCGCCCGTTGTACTGGTCGAATTGAATCTCCATCCGTCCGGGAATGAGATCGTCGTACGAACTGTAGAGCGTGACCGCACGCTCCCACAGCGAGCTCGCCGGCAGGAGCGATGGGGCGAGGAGGAGTACCAGGAGTGCGAGTGTTCTCATCTTCACGGCGAAAGGTACTGCGGAACGCGGGGTATCGACTCGAGCAGATTGGAATTTACGTAGACGGCGACGTCCTCGGGGAACGAGAACGCTTCGGGGTCGGTCGGGTCGAGCCGCGCTGCTACGCCGAGCGTCAGAGGGATGGCGGTCCAGTAGGTGACGACCGTGGTGAGCTCGGTGCCCATTCCCACCTGCCGCTCGAGGGCGAATGCCGCTGGGGCGACGTCGTAGCCGCCGACGACTTCGGCGAAGAGGCCGAACCCGAAGCCCGTGATGCCCACGCTCGGAAGGAGCGGCAGGTCGACGAGCAGGTGCGGTGTGCGGTAGTCGAGGCTCACGCGGTAGCGTCCCCGCAGCCCATTCGATGCGTCGTGCGCGGTGGCGGCGCCGAAGCCGCGAAGACCGACCGGAGCGGCAAAGAGGACGTTGGTCGAGTAGGTGAGCGCCGGGCCGACGGTGACGACGTGATCGCTCGCTCCAAGGCCCACGTTCGCCGATCCGGCGAGCACCGTCAGGAGCGTGCCCGGAGCGAACGAAGGGGCATCGAAGGGGACGGCGGCCGACAGCGTCCCGGCGATCGCGCCGGGAGCGTGGAAGGCGCGCCGTGAGGACAGCGGTGATCGCGATGCGAGGAGGTCGGCAGAAGCGACTACGCGATTCGCCTCGAGGTCTGGTCCGCCGCCGGCCGCGACGGCGCCGGCGCGAAACGGCGACCGCGACGCGAAGACGAGCGTATTCGTGGCGCCGACGCGCACGGCGAGCCGGCGCGATACGCCGAGCCGGTAGCGCGAGAGAAGCGTGTACGTCAGCGACGCGTCGTGGCGGAACTGCTTCGCATGGACGATTTCGGCGTCGGGAAGAGGGACGACCGAGTAGCGCGATTCGGCAGACGCGCTCGCCGCCACCTTCCCGTAGTCCGTAGTCCAGCCGACAAGGTAGTCGAGCTGTCCGAGGGCCGGGTAGTAGACCCCGGCGGCCTGCCACGTGTTGCGAGCGAGCGGGTCCGCGCCGTAGACGAGCGGCCCTGCGCCGAGCCCTGCGAGGTCGAACGCGGGGCCGGCGAGCGCGAGGGTGGGCAACCAGAAGACCGGCCTCGGCCAGGGGGTCCACGGCTCGCCTTCGGCGCGCGGCGGCGAGGGAATCGGGTCGAGCTCGGACGGCGCGCGCGCGGCGATCGGGGCCGTGTCGGCCGGTTCGCTCGGCTTCGAGCGCACGGCGTACCCGTCGGCGGTGTAGACCGACACGAGCAGCCGATCGTCCACGATCTCGCCGGCGAACGCGCCCACCGGGTCGTCGGCGACGCGCACGATCTCATCTTCGCGGAGAGAATGTCGGTAGAGCTCGAGCGATCCGGTCGCGTCGCTGCCGTAGAGCAGCGTCGAGGCGTCTGCGAACCCGGGGAAGTAGGGCACGCCGCCGGACGGCTGCGGGAGCAGGCGGAACGAGCCCGACCGAGCGTCCACGATCATGAGCTGCTGCCGGCCTTCCTGGTTCGCCGCGACGACCACGTCCGTCCCGTCCGGAGAGACGGTCGGGGTGTAGAAGCGGGTCCGGTCGGTCTCCACGAGCACGCTCGGGTGGCCGTCGGGCGGTGCGTTCTCGAGGTCGATCCGCACGAGCCGGTGATACCCCCCGTGACGCTCGACGGCGACGAGAAAGCTTCCGTCCGGCGCGATCGCCGGCTGGTGATACCCCCCGCCGGTGGTCACGCTGCTCACCTCGCGCGTCCCGGTGTCGAAGAGGTAGAGGTTCGAATCGATCGCCCGCTCGTCGGGGAAGGTGTCGTCGACGTCTACCGTCGCGAAGGCGATCGTCGTGCCGTCGGCGGTCACGCTCCACGAGGCCTCGTCTGTGAGGCGCATCTCGAGTACCTGCTGTTCGCCTCCGGTTTCGGGGTCGAAGAGCACGATTCCGGGAGCGCGGTCGGGGCGTGTGCGGTAGAGGTAGAGCCCGCGCGCGGTCTGCGTGGGCAGGTAGTAGTTCGATCGAGTCGCCGGTGTGACGCGCGGATCGCGCGACTGTCGGGCCTCCTGCGCGTAGCGGCGGATGAGGTCGGCTTCGATCGCGTCGTAGAGCTCGCGCATACGCCTGCCGCTCGTACGCCTGATCGGTCCCCAGATACCGAACAGCGGGAAGCGCGCGACCGCCTCGGAGAGCTCGACGACGTACTCGCGTCCGTACTCCTCGAGGAGGTAGTCCCAGATGAAGTATCCGGCGGTGTAGTAGCGTCCGCTCGGCGCGAGGTGGCTGTCGTAACCGGCCTGTTTCAGCGAGAAGAGCCGGTCCTCGACGATCGGGGCCTTGTACGTCATTTCGAAGAACGGGTCGCGTCCGCGTCCGCCCGACGAGAAGATTGTCTCGGTGTTGACCGCGAGCCCCTCGGTGTGCCACGGCGGGACGAGCCCGAGCGAGAGCCCGGTGAGCGACCGTCCAAAGACCGTCCCGATCGCGTAGAACAGGCCCCGTTCGTAGTTGGCCTGCACGAAGTGCGTGAGCTCGTGCACGAGGAGGCTGCGCAGCCAGCTCCCGGTGCGCGCGCCGAGAAACGGCAGCGTAGGCTGGGGGAGGTAGAGGCCGATGTGCTGCGGCGGTGCCGGCGAATAGTAGCCGTTCGCGAGATCCGTTTCGCCGAAGAGGACCACCGGAACGCGCTCCGGCGTGCTCTCGAAGAAGCCGGTCACTTCGTCGTAGACGTCTTCGGCGTAGACGACGAGCTCGTCGACGGCGTACTGATGCGCCTCACGGTAGATGAAGGTGAAGTGTTCGGTGTCGCGGTGCAACCAGTCGAGTCCGGACGCCCCGACGATCGTCGCGGCGAAGAGGAGGGCGGGGACGAGGCAGATTCGCAGTCTCATACCCGAATTGTAACGTATTGGCGTCCGCGTCAGTACCCCAACAGCTCCTCGGCGTGCGGGAGCGGTGTCGGGCGGGAAACGGCATAGCCCTGCGCGAAATCGACCCCGATCTCGCGCAGGTTCGTTCTGATCGACTCGTTGTGGACGTATTCGGCGATCGTCTTCATTCCCATCGCGTGCCCGATGTTGTTCACCGCCTCGACCATCGCGAGGTCTATCTCGTCGTTCTCGATGTCCTTGACGAACGACCCGTCGATCTTGAGGTAGTCGACCGGCAGGCGCTTGAGGTAGGAGAACGACGAGAACCCGTTGCCGAAGTCGTCGAGCGCGAACACCGCGCCGGCTTCCCGCAGCTTCGTGATGAGGCTGATCGCGCGGCCGAAGTTCTGAATCGCGCTCGTCTCGGTCACTTCGAAACAGAAGCTCGACGCCTCAACCTGCTGCTCGTCGAAGGTGCGCAGCATGTAGTCGAGCAGCGAGTCGTCGATCACCGACGCGCCGCTGAGGTTCACACAGATCAGTGGAATATCGATGCCCTTCTGTCTCGCCAGCGCCACGTACCGGCACGCGGCCGACACGACCCACCGGTCGATCGACGGCATGAGCTTGTAGCGCTCGGCGGCGGTGATGAACTCGCCGGGCGAGACGAGTCCTCCGTCGTGGTCGCGGAGGCGCAGCAGGATCTCGTACTTCTCGCGATCTGTGGTCTCCGGCCCCCCGAGCGGCACGATGACCTGATGGTAGAGCGCGAAGCGGTCCTCTTCGAGCGCGTCGGTGAGGCGTGCGATCCACTGCATCTCGCCCTTGCGGCGCGCGAAGACGAAATCGGACGTCTTGTAGACCTCCACGCCGTTGCCGCCGTGCTCCTTTACCAGCGCGCACGCGTCGTCGCCGGCGGCCAAGACCTCGTTGACCGTGCTGCTGCCCGGGGCAACCGGCGCGACCCCGATGCTCACCGTCACGTTGTACGACTTCTCATCCCAGACGAACTTCCGGTTGAGGAGCGCCACGAGCGACCTGGCGACCTCGGACCCACCGTCGAGGTCGACGTCGGTGACCACGACGCCGAACTGGTCGCCGCCGAGGCGCGCGAGAACGTGCTCGCGCTCTATGGACTCACCGATCGAGTCGGCGGTCTGGCAGAGCAGTTCGTCGCCGGCGAGATGGCCGCAGACGTCGTTGATGACCTTGAACTGGTCGATGTCGACGACGAGGAAGGCGTGCTCGCGGCCGGGATGGCCGTTGGTCTGAACGAGCCGCTCGAGCCGGGTGGCGAATTCCTCGCGGTTGATCAGTCCGGTGAGCGCGTCGTGGCTCGCCTGGTAGCTCACCGTTTCGTTGAGCCGCTTGATGTCGGTGATGTCGTGGAACGCGAGCGTGACGCCCTCGAACTCGTCGCGGTCGCCGCGGATCTCGGCGAGGCTGCCCTCAATATGTATGCGCGCGCCGAACTTGTTCTCCAGGTACACCGACTCGAAGGATCTCGCGGCGCGCGCCTGGTCGTCGGGGTCGACGGGGATGACGATGCGCTCTCCGCTCGTGTCGGCGATGAGCGGGATCACCTCGTTGACCGGTTCGCCGCGGGCCTCGTCCTCCTTCCAGCCGGTAAGCGTCTCGGCGACCGGGTTCATGAACTGGATGACGCCCGCGCTGTCGGCCGCGACGATCGCGTCGCCGGCGCTGCGGAGGATCGACGAGAAGAGGCGCTCCTGGCGCAGCAACTCGCGCTCGACACGGCTCTTGTACAGCCCTATGTCGATCGTCGTGTGGAGCTCTCGTTCCTTGAACGGCTTGAGGACGTATCCGACCGGCTCTGCGATCTTCGCCCGCTGGATAGTCGCCTCATCCGCGTAGGCGGTGAGAAAGACGACCGGAATGCGGTGACGCCGACGGATCTCGGTCGCTGCGGTGATTCCGTCCGCCCCGCTGGAGAGCATGATGTCCATCAGTACGAGGTCTGGCAGCTCGGCCGACGCGAGCTCGATCGCGTCGGCCGCCTCGGAGGCCATGCCTACCACGTGGTAGCCGAACCGCTCGAGCCGGCGCTTGAGATCGAGTGCAATGATCCGTTCGTCCTCGACGATGAGGATGCGATCCTGTTCCATTACTCTTGCCAGTATACGGATTTTTCTCTAGATGTGCAATATCGCAAGTAATGGAGAATTGTAAGTTTTTAACAAAACATAGAGATCTGCGGGTCGACCTCGAAGGGTGAAACCCGGGGCACGCCGCCTGCCGGGCACCCGAGGTGCCCGGCGGAATCTACGAGTCCGGGTAGAGGACAGCCTTGATGTCGTGCGGGTCGAGTCTGAAGGGCGAGCCGTGACCCTCGAGGAAGCGGTATTTGTCCATGAGGTGGAGGCTGAGCTCGCTGTAGAGCAGTTGCCGATCGGTCTCCTTGCCGTCCCCGTCGAGGAGCGTGACCTGCGCGTTGACCTTCCGGTAGATCCCGTCCTCGAAGGGCGAGGCGAGGAATCCCCGCGCCTCGAAGACCTGGACGATCCACCTGCCGTCGACGGTGACCGGCTCGCCGAGCCCCTTACGTCCCTCCTCGAGGAGGTGGCGCATCCGCTCGACGGCCTCGTCGAAGTCGACGTGGAGCTGCTCCATCTTCGACTCGTCTTCGGAGATGATCTCGACGATGGGGCGCGTATCCTCGCCGAGAAAGCCGTCCGAGGTGATCACGCCCGGCTGCATGTTCGCCTGTGCCTTTGCGTATTCGGGTGACATTTTCATACGGCAGCTCCTACGCGAACTTGTCGAAGTAGATCTTGTCCTCGGACATCTCGAACTTTCTCATGACCGCCATACAGGCGTCAAGCATTCCGGGGCTGCCGCAGAGGTAGCCCTCGTGCGGCTGCTCCCGGTCGATGCTGTCGGTGAGGTAGCCGGCAAGCACCTCCGTGATGAGGCCCGTGGGCCCTGTCCACTCGTCCTCCTCCTGCGGCTCGCTGAGCGCCGGGACGAAGTGGAACTTCTCGTACTTCTCGTCGAGGCTGTAGAGCCAGTCGAGATAGAACATATCGCGCTTCGTCCGCGCGCCGAAGAAGTACCAGACTTCGCGCGTCTCGATCTCGCCGGTCTCGATCATGTGCTGGAAGATGCCCTTGAAGGGAGCCATCCCCGAGCCGCCGGCAACGCAGATCATCGTCGCGCCGGTATCCTTCACGTTGAACTCGCCGAACGGTGCGATCACGCGCAGCTTCTGCCCCTCCTCGAGGTGCTCGTGGACGTAGGACGTTACGATCCCCCCCGGTACGAGCCGGACGAGGAACTCGAGGTGATTCTTGTCGCTCGGCGGCGAGCTCATCGAGTACGCCCGCTGGGTGGGGCTCTTCACCTTGCCGTAGGGAGGCACCTCGAGCTGGCCGTACTGGCCGCAGACGAAGCTCGCTTCCTTGCCCTCGGGCAGCTTGACGTAGACTTCCTTGATGTCGTGCGTCACGGAGCGGACGCGCTCTACGGTCCCCTCGAACTGCTGGACGTTGAACAGCGCCTCGGGGATCTCGATCTCGAGATTCTCCTTGACCTTGATCTGGCAGGAGAGCCGGACGTTCTGATCGATCTCGTCCTTCTCGAGGTACGGGGTCTCGGTTGGCAGGTGCGGGCCCACGTCGCTCAAGACCTTGACCTTGCACGCGCCGCAGCTCCCGCGCCCTCCGCACGCGCTGGGGACGAAGATGCCGCTCTCTGCGAGCGTCTGCAGCAGCGGCGCGCCGCCCTTGATGTCGAGCTGACGCTTGCCTCCGTTGATATCGATCACGAGGTCGCCGTAGTTGTTGACGATCTTGTCGGTGATCGAGATCAGCGCCCCGAGGACCGCGCTGATACCGGCGATCGAGAGCGGGGCGACGAATGCCTGTAGGATGACTGGTGTGTTCTCCATGCTGTCTCCCTCGTAGCCCTACTGGACCTGCAGCATGCCGCTGAAGCCCATGAAGGCCATGGCCATGAAGCCGATCGTGATCATCGTGATCCCGGCGCCCTTGAGGCCCGCGGGTACCGGCGCGCGCTCGACCTTCTTGCGGATCGCCGACAGCGCCATGATCGCGAGCCACCACCCGAGGCCGCTGCCGAGGCCGAAGATGACCGTCTGCCAGAAGTTGTAGTCGCGGATCTCCATGAACAGCGACACGCCGAGGATCGCGCAGTTGACCGTGATGAGCGGCAGGAAGATGCCCAGGTTCATGTAGAGCGTCTGGCTGACGCGGTCGATGATCATTTCGAGCATCTGCACCACCGCCGCGATGACGATGATGAACACGATATAGCGCAGATAGACGAGCCCGAGCTCGGTCAGCAGCTGCAGCACGAGCCAGTTGACCGCGGTGGTGACCGTGAGTACGACGGTTACGGCGAGCCCGAGTCCGTTCGAGCTCTTCATGTCCTTCGAAATGGAGATGAACGAGCACATGCCCAGGAAGTTTGCCAGGAGGATGTTGCTCGTGAAGATGGACGCGAAGAAGAGTGAGAATGGGTTCAGTACCGGTGTCATGCGGGTGCTCCTTCTCTGTTCATTGCCGTCTTCCCTGCCCAGATGATGATCCCCAGCAGGAAGAAGGCACTTGGCGGCATAACCATGATCGTCCACGGCACGAAGGCGTCGGGCAGGATCTGGAAGCCAAACAGCGTGCCGAATCCGAGGAGCTCGCGGAAGACCGCGATCACCATAAGCACGCCCATGTACCCGAGACCGCTCGTTACGCCGTCCCAGAGGCTCGGGATCGGGTCGTTGCTCTGCGCGAACGCCTCGGCGCGGCCCATGATGATGCAGTTCGTGATGATGAGACCGACGTACGGTCCGAGGTTCTTGCTGATTTCCGGCAGGTACGCCTTGAGGACGATATCCACGATGATGACGTAGAAGGCGATGATCAGCGTCTGCACCATCATGCGCACCTTGCGCGGCATGAAGCGCTTCAGAAGCGAGACGGTGAGGTTCGACATGCCCGTCACGAACGTCACGCCGATCGTCATGATCGCGGTGTTCGTGAGGAGGTTCGTCACCGCGAGCGCGGAGCAGATGCCGAGCACCTGCATGAAGATCGGGTTACTGGTCCAGAGGTTGTTCTTCAGGATCGCCCCCGGTCTCGTATCGACATCGCTCATACGTTCCCCCCTGCAATCTCGTCGAGCTGCTGCTGAATCTCTTCCGACTGCAGCTGCTCGAGCTCGTTGTTCACGATGGCCTCCATCGAATCGCTCGTGCGAGTCGCACCGGTGATCCCGTCGATGACGCCGTTGTCCCTGTCGGGGTCGCCGTCGCCCTCGAGCGCGCGGACTTCGATCCCTCCTTGGGGGATTCTCTCGCCCTCGAACTGCGACGTGAACCACGCCTCGTTGATGCGTCCCCCGAGTCCCGGGGTCTCGTTGTCGTCGACGATTTCGATGCCCACGATTTCCTCGAAGTCGGAGGTGACCGCGAGGACGCCGGAGATCGTGCCCCAGAGGCCCGCGCCCGCGAATTCCTTCGCGTAGACCGCGCGCCCATCCACCGAGCCGACGTAGAGGCCGCTTTCGGCGTCGCCTGAGACCTCGGCGAACTCGGACTGGACCTCGTCGGCCCCCTCGGCCTCGATACCCATCGCCGAGAGGATCGCCCCCTGCCGTGCGAGCTCCTGATTGAGCTCGACACGCTCGACGGTAGCCTGGTTCGTCATCGACAGCAGGAACACGAAGGCGAAGCTCACGATGAAGATAAAGATGATCGTGTAGGTCGTTCCTTCCTTGTTCATCTATCTGCCTCCTCCACTCGTGGCGGTCTGCGGCTTCGCGCCGCCCTTGGTCGACGCGGGCTTCTTCTTCGGCTTGGCTTTGGGCATGATCTCGTCGAGCAGGCTCGCGAAGACGTTGCCGAGCAGGATGCCGAAGCTCGTTCCCTCCGGGAAGCCGGCGAACACTCGGATGAGGACCGTGGTGCCGCCGATGATCACGCCGTAGAGCCACTGGCTGCCCGGCTTGTTCGGGGCGCTCACCGGATCGGTGGTCATGAACACCACGACGTACATCAGGCTGCCGCTCATCAGCGCGAGGTGCGGCACGAGCTCGGAGAGGCCGGTGAAGTAGAAGACCGTGTGGAGGACGGCCGCGGTGAGAAAGGTCGAAACCATCAGTCGCCACTGAGCGGTCTTGGTCACGATGTAGTAGATGGCCGCGATGAGGATGAGCCAGATCGCGCTCTCGCCCATGCTGCCCATCCGGAAGCCGAAGAACAGCTGCCAGAAGTCGAGAACCTCCGCCGCGCCGGTGCGCATCAGGTCCAGCGGTGTAGCCGAGGAGACCGCGTCGGCCCCGAGCCCGAAGGCGTCCATGATGAAGCCCGGGACCCTCGGCTCGGCCCAGCTCTGCTGCAGCTGAACCGGGAAGCTGATGTAGACGAACAGTCGGCCGGTGATCGCCGGGTTGAATACGTTGCGCCCGAAGCCGCCGAAGACTTCCTTACCAATGGCCACTGCAAAGATGATACCGATCGCCGCAACCCAGAACGGTACCATCGGCGGCAGCGATAGTCCGTAGAGCAGCGCCGTCACGATCACCGCCTCGCTCACCTTCTTACCGCGTGCGCGCTCGAAGAGCCACTCGGTGGCGACGGCGAGCACGAGGACCATCGCGTTGATGGCCAGGACCCGCCAGCCGTAGAGGTAGGTTGCGAAGACCAGCAGAACCAGCAGCGCGCCGACCACACGACGCATAATGAGCTGTTTCTGGAAGATGTTTTCGATCACAAGTCCCCCCGTTTGAATGAACTGCCTTGCCTACCAGCCTTATAGATACCGGAGAATCGATACTTCCGTATCCATTAGCAGTATACTCATCAAATGCTCCGGGTGCAAAGGCTCACGCTCATCATATCCGCACTTTGGACGTCGATCAAACCGCTGGAGGTACCCGAGCGACGCAGGTTGCAAATCGGGAGCGAATTATTACATTGTAGGCATCGCGAGCGCATATCCAGTTTGTACCCTCCGGTCTCCAGCACCGGGTGCGCTTCCACAGAGGAGGAGGAGATGGACTCAAGATCGATGTTGGACGCGCTCGAACGCGTCCTGGAGGCCTCGAAGATCGCGGTCCTGGCCACGGTCGATCCCGACGGCGCCCCGCACATGCGTTGGATGACACCCGCCGTCGTCCGTGGCCGGGAGGGATTCCTGTACGCGGTCACCTCGCCCGAGTTCGAGAAGACCGGGCAGATCGACGGGAACCCGCGCGTGCAATGGATGCTGCAGAGCAAGAGCCTCGACGAGATCGTGACGACTCGCGGCACGATGGGCATCATCGACAACCCGTCGGTCAAGGCCGAGGTGCTCGAAGCGATCGGCGGACACCTGTCGACCTTCTGGAAGATGAACCCCGACGAATCGAAGATGGTCGTGCTCGAGACCATTTTGGAGGATATCAAGTACGTAAAGCCGGTGACCGGCGAACGGCACGAGATCAAGCTCGGGGGTGGCAATGGCTAAGGCGAAGGTGGAGACGGACGTACAGACGGTGAAGGGCGTCGGGAAGCACGACAAGGACTTCCTGATGCCGATTCTGAGGCGGATGCTTCGGATCCGGCGTTTCGAGGAGAAGGCCGCGCAGATGTACGGTCTTCGCAAGATAGGCGGGTTCTGCCACCTGTACAACGGTCAGGAGGCGGTGGCCGTAGGGGCGATCAACGCGCTCGACCTCAAGCGCGACTACGTGCTCACCGCGTACCGCGACCACGGCCACGCGCTCGCGGTCGGAATGGAGCCGCGGTCGGTGATGGCCGAGCTCTACGGAAAGATCACCGGGTGTTCGCGCGGCAAGGGCGGCTCGATGCACATGTTCGACGTCGAGAAGCACTTCCTCGGGGGCAACGGCATCGTCGGGGCGCAGATTCCCATGGCGACCGGCGTCGCCTTCTCGCAGATGTACCGGGCGAAGGTCCTCAATCAGAAGGACACCGGCGTCACGCTCTGCTTCTTCGGCGACGGCGCGATCCACCAGGGTGCGTTTCACGAATCGCTCAACCTCGCTTCGGTGTGGAAGCTTCCGGCGATCTACATCGTCGAGAACAATCAGTTCGGCATGGGGACGGCGGTCAAGCGCGTCTCTGCGGTCGAGGACTTCGCCGTGAAGGCCACCGGGTACGACATGCCCGGTATGACGCTCGACGGCATGAACGTCATCGCCGTGCACGACGGCATCAAGGCGGCCGCCGAGCAGGCGAAGAAGGACGAGACGCCCATCCTGATTGACATCAAGACGTACCGCTACAAGGGCCACTCGATGAGCGACCCGGCGAAGTACCGCACGCGCGACGAGCTCGAGGCGTACCAGCAGCAGGACCCCATCCTCGTACTGAAGGCGGTGATGCAGGAAGCCGGCATGCTCGACGACGACGAGTACAAGAAGATCGACGACGAGATGAAGGCCGAAGTCCAGGAAGCCGTCGATTTCGCCGAGTCGAGCGATGAGCCCGCGCTCGAGACCATGTACGAAGACATCTACGCGTAAGGAGCCCGCGGTATGGCAGAAATCAGTATCAGAGACGCCCTCAATCAGGCCCTTGACGAAGAGATGGCGCGGGACGAGCGGGTCTTCATCCTCGGTGAGGAAGTGGGCGAGTACAACGGTGCCTACAAAGTAACGCGCGGGCTGCTCGACAAGTACGGCGTGCCGCGCGTGCTCGACACGCCCATCGCAGAGCTCGGATTCACCGGCCTCGGGGTCGGTGCGGCGACCGCGGGGCTCAGGCCGGTCGTGGAGTGGATGACCTTCAACTTCTCGCTGCTCGCGCTCGACCAGGTGATCAACAACGCGGCGAAGATGCGCCACATGTCGGGAGGACAGCTCAACGTCCCGATCGTCTTCCGCGGTCCGAACGGTCCGGCGGAGTACCTGTCGAGCCAGCACTCGCAGGCGCTGCAGAGCCTGTTCGTCCACATCCCCGGTCTCAAGGTCGCCGCCTACGCGACTCCGTACGACGCGAAGGGCATCCTCAAGAGCGCGATCCGCGACGACAACCCCGTCGTCCTGCTCGAGAGCGAGATGGCGTACGCGTGGACCGGCGAGGTGCCCGACGAGGAGTACACGATCCCGCTCGGGCAGGCCGATGTGAAGCGCGCCGGCGACGACGTCACGCTCGTAACCTACAGCAAGACGATTCGTCCGGTGATGGAAGCCGCCGAGCAGCTCGCAGAGGCCGGCGTGGACGCGGAGGTCGTCGACCTGCGCTCGCTGCGACCGCTCGACGAGGAGACGCTCTACGCGTCGGTCCGCAAGACGAACCGGGCGGTGGTGGTCGACGAGTCGTGGCCGGTGGCGAGCTTCGGGAGCCACGTGGGGTGGCTGATCAGCAGGAACTGCTTCGACATGCTCGACGCCCAGGTAGAGCTCGTGTCGAGCGAGGACGTTCCCATGCCGTACAACCACACGCTCGAGCTCGCCGTCCAGCCGAGCGTGGAGAAGGTGGTCGCGGCGGCGAAGCGCGTCCTCTATATGGATTAGCTCGAAGAGCTGGATTAGCTCGAAGAGCAGGGAGTCACGATGGCAGAACAGGTATTGATGACCGCGCTCTCTCCCACGATGGAAGAGGGCACGATTGTGAGCTGGAACAAGAGCGAGGGCGACACGGTCTCTCCGGGCGATCTCCTCTGCGAGGTGGAGACCGACAAGGCGACCATGGACTACGAGTCGACCCAGGAAGGGACGCTCCTGAAGATCATCCGGGGCGAGGGCTCGAGCTCGAAGGTGGGCGACACGATCGCGATCCTCGGCGAGGAAGGCGAGGACATCGCCGACCTCGTCGAGAAGGCGCAGGCCGCTCCCGCCGATGCTTCCGAAGGCGGCGGTGAAGCAGGCTCCGAAGGCGGCGCCGAGCCGGCCGCTGCGGATGGGTCCGCCGCCGAGCGCGCGGAGACGCAACCCCAGTCGGCGGCGACGTCCGGCGGAGGGACCGGCACGAGCGCCCCGAGCGAAGGTGGCGTCGTCAAGGCCTCGCCGCTCGCGCGCAAGCTCGCCGCCGACCGGGGAGTCGACATCTCGCAGATCGCCGGCAGCGGCCCCGGAGGCCGCGTCGTGAAGGCCGACGTCGAGAGCTTCACTCCGACAGGCGCCGCGGGCGCCGGTGCAGCGGGTGCGGCCGTTGGCGGGTTCGCGCCCGCCGCGGCGATGGCGCCGGGCCAGGACGTTACGATCCCGGTCGCGGGCAAGCGTGCGGTGATCGCCCGGCGGCTTGCGGAGAGCAAGTTCACCGCGCCGCACTACTATCTCAAGAACAGCGTGCAGATGGACGCCGCGATGGGCGCTCGCAAGCAGCTCAACGCGGAGCTACCCGAGAAGGTGGGCTTCAACGCCTTTCTCATGAAGTTCGCCGCGGAGGCGCTCAAGCGCCACCCGGAGGTCAACGCGAGCTGGCAGGGCGACCATATCCTCCAGTTCGGCTCGATCGACATCGGCCTCGCGGTCGACCTGGGCAACGGGCTCATCACCCCGATCGTGCGCAACTGCGGCAACAAGGGCATCGTCGCGATCGACCGGGAGCTGAAGGAGCTCGTCGCAAAGGCGGGCGAGGGCAAACTCCAGCCGGAGGAGTACACCGGGGCGACGTTCACGATCAGCAACCTCGGTTCGTTCGGCGTCGAGGAGTTCACCGCGATCATCAACCCCCCGGGCTCGGCGATCCTCGCGGTGGGCGAGATCGCGAAGACCGTGGTGGTCAACGACAACGACGAGATAGACGTCGCTCAGATCATGAAGATGACGCTTTCGTGCGACCATCGCGTGGTCGACGGCGCGACCGGCGGACGCTTCCTGAGCGAGCTCCGGAAGATCGTCGAGAACCCGGTGCGGGTTCTCTTTTAAGCGAGGGATTATGGCAGACTACGACTACGATCTCGTGATCATCGGCTCCGGACCGGGCGGCTACGTCGCGGCGATCCGGGCGAACCAACTGGGCATGAAGGCGGCGGTGATCGAGAAGGACCGTCCGGGGGGCGTGTGCCTGAACATAGGGTGCATTCCCAGCAAGGCGCTGATCCATCAGGCGGAGGTCTTTTCGCACCGCAAGGAGCTCAAGGACATGGGCCTCGCGATCGACGAGAAGGGATTCGACTACTCGAAGGTCTTCAAGAAGAGCCGGCAGGTATCGGACCGGATCGTCAAGGGCGTCCAGGCGCTGTTGAAGAAGAACAAGGTCGACTACCTCGAGGGCACGGCGAAGCTGACCGGGCAGCACGAGGTGACGATCGACGGCGAGAAGAAGGTCACCGGCAAGAACATCATCGTCGCCACCGGCAGCCGTCCGCGTACGATCCCCGGTTTCGACTTCGACGAGAAGCAGGTTCTCTCCTCGACCGGCGCGCTCTACCTCGAGAAGCTTCCGAAGAGCCTGATCATCCTCGGCGGCGGCTACATAGGTATGGAGTTTGCGCACGTGATGAGCTCCTTCGGCGTCGAGGTCACCGTGGTCGAGATGCTCGATCGGATCATCCCCAACGCCGACCCGGAGGCTGTTTCGGTCCTCGAGAAGGACATCCGACGTCGCGGTGTGGAGATCATGACGAGCACGAAGGCGGAGAAGCTCACGAAGAACAAGAGCGGGGTGAAGCTCGAGGTATCCGGGGCCGACGGAAAGCAGACGCTCGAGGCGGAGATGCTCCTCGTGAGCGTCGGCCGCGCTCCGAACACCGAGGACCTCGGCCTCGAGAAGGTGGGCGTGAAGACCGAGAAGGGTTTTATCAAGGTCGGGGATTACTACCAGACCGACGTCGCGGGGATCTACGCCATAGGTGACGTCGTGCCCACGATGCAGCTCGCGCACGTGGCGAGCAAGGAGGGCGAGATCGCCGTCGAGCACATGGCCGGTCACGCGCCCGAGAAGATGGTGGATGCCGATCTCGTCCCGGCCGCCATCTACACCGAACCGCAGATCGCGAGCTTCGGCCCCACCGAGGAGCAGGCGAAAGAGCGCGGACTGAAGTTCGAGAAGGCGACCTTTCCCTACCGCGGTGCGGGCAAGTCGGTGGCGATCGGCGCGCCGGACGGGTTGGTGAAGATCCTCTACGAGAAGGAGACGCACGAGTTCATCGCCGCGCACGTCGCCGGCAGCACCGCTACCGAGCTCATCCACGAGCTTCTGCTCGGAAAGCGCAGCGAGCTCCTTCCGGAGGACGTCGCCACGATGATCCACGCGCACCCGACGCTCAGCGAAGCCGTCATGGAGGCAGCTCGGGCCGCCGAAGGGTGGGCGATCCACGTCTAGATATGGCTGAGAGGGTTCCCGGCAGACCGCATCTCGACCAGCAGAAATTCTCTGCTGGTCTGCTCTTCGTTCTGACGATCGTCGCGGTCGGCGGGGTTCTGAAGCTCACGGCGGGCATCGTGCAGCCGCTCGTGATCGCGCTACTGCTCAGTTTCGTCCTCAATCCGCTCGTCGAGTCGCTCCACCGGGTTCGGGTGCCCCGGCTGTTCGGAATCCTCGTCGTGATCGTCCTGCTGCTCGGATTCGGGTCGCTCGTCGCGTTCATCCTCTACACGAGCGTTCAGCGCGTCGTGCGGCAGTTGCCGCTCTACATCGACCGGATGGTCGAGCTCGCGCAGCAGGTAATCGGATACTTCGAGTTGCCCCCGAGCCTGCTCACCGAGCTCGACATAACGCGCCAGATAGGCAACTACCTCGTCTCCTTCTCCGGAAGCTTCCTCTCCGTGCTGGGTAGCCTCACGATGGTGATGGTCTTCCTGCTCTTTCTGCTCCTCGAGAAGCCGTACCTGCGTCCCAAGGTGACCGAGGCGCTGCACGGCCCGCGCACCGAAAAGCTGTGGCGGATCGTCGCGCACACGAACGCCCAGATCGGACGGTACCTGTCGGTGAAGCTCGTCGTGAGTCTGGCGACGGGGCTCCTCGTCTGGGCCGCCTTCAGCCTCATCGGCGTAGACTTCGCCTTCGTCTGGGCCGTTCTGAGCTTCCTTTTCAATTTCATCCCTTCGATCGGTTCGATCGTCGTCGGCGTGGCGAGCTCGGTCTTTGCGTTCGTCCAATTCTACCCGGATGCGAACCCCATCGTCGCGGCGGTGATCTCCATGTTGACAATCCAGCTCGTTCTGGGCAATGTGATCGACCCGAAGCTGCAGGGCGATCGGCTCAAGATCAGCCCGGTGGTGATCCTCTTCTCGCTGCTCTTTTGGGGGTGGCTGTGGGGGATCGTTGGGCTCTTTCTGGCGGTCCCGCTGACGGTCGCGCTGAAGATCGTCTTCGAGAACATACCGGGATACGAGTTCGTGGCGGTCCTGATGGGACGCACCGAGTCCGAGGAGCACGAGCGGCGCGCGCGCGAAGAGAAGGCAGAGTAGGAAGCGATGGAAGAGAAGAAACGCATATTGACCGGAGACCGTCCTACCGGCCGGCTCCACCTCGGGCACTACGTGGGCTCGCTCAAGAACCGTGTTCGGCTGCAGGACGAGTACGAGTGCTTCTTTCTCGTCGCCGATCTGCACATGCTCACCACCCGGCCGGAGAAGGAGCACATCGAGGCGATCACCGAAAACGCGCGGCAGATGGCCTACGACTACCTGGCGTGCGGCATCGACCCGGCGAAGAGCGTGATCTACCTGCAGAGCGCGGTCACCGAGACGCACGAGCTGAACCTCTACCTGGAGATGCTCGTTACGGTGCCCAGGCTGCAGCGGATGCCCAGCCTCAAGGACATGGCGCGCAACGCGCACCTGAACGAGATGCCGTTCGGCCTGCTCGGCTATCCGGTGCTCCAGTCCGCCGACATCCTCCTCCCCCGCGCGCACCTCGTCCCGGTGGGAAAGGACAACGAGGCGCACGTCGAGCTCACGCGAGAGCTCGCGCGCCGGTTCAACAACCTCTACGGCGAGGTCTTTCCCGTGCCCGACGTCATGGTCGGCGACGTTCCCACGCTCGTCGGCACCGACGGTCGGGCGAAGATGTCGAAGAGCCTGGGCAACGCGATCATGCTCTCCGACGACACGAAGAGCGTGGAGAAGAAGGTCAACGGGATGTACACCGATCCGAACAGGGTCAGCGCCGACGTTCCCGGAAACGTGGAGGGAAACCCGGTCTTCGTCTACCACGACGTCTTCAATCCGGACGCCTCCGAGGTCGACGACCTGAAGGAGCGCTATCGCGCCGGACGCGTGGGCGACGTCGAGGTGAAGCAGAAGCTCTCCGGCGCGATCAACGCCTTCCTCGATCCGATCCGCGAGCGCCGCGCGGAGCTCGAGGCGAAGAGCGGATACGTGGACGAGGTGCTCTACGAAGGCACGATGCGCATGCGCGAGGAAGCGCGGCAGACCATTCTCGCCGCGCGCAAGGCGATGGGGCTCACCGGCGCGTGGAACAAGATCAGCCGCAAGGCCGAGAAGGCGCGCAAGACGCGCGAGAAGGCCGCCGACCCCGGCGCCGCCGTCAGCGGAAACGGGGAGGGCGCGGGCTGATCGGCACAGCGGGCGACATCCGCGCCGTCGTCTTCGATCTCGACGGCACGCTCATCGACAGCGAACCCAACTACCGCGAGGTCGACGTCCGGTTCCTGCGCTCGAAGGGCATCGAGCTCTCCGACGAGGAGTGGGAGCACGTGGTGGGGATGGGCGGGGCGCCGTTCGTCGATTTCCTGCGCGAACGCCACGGCCTGGACGCGGACGCGGACGCCTTCGTTACCGAGAAGGACGATCTCTACCTCGAGTACGCGCGCGGACGGACGAAGGCGTTCCCCATCTCGGTGGAGCTCGTGCGCTACTGCCACGTTCACGGGCTCGCTCTCGCGGTGGGAACGTCGTCGCGCCGCCGCGTGCTCGACCGCGTGCTCGAGGAGGCCCGGCTCGCGCGGTACTTTAGCGCGTCGGTTGCCGGGGATGAGGTGCCACGAGCCAAGCCGCATCCGGATACCTTTCTCGAGGCGGCAAGGCGTCTGGGAGCGAACCCGCGCGCGTGCCTCGTGATCGAGGACTCGCAGCACGGGGTCGAGGCCGCCCGCCGTGCCGGAATGCGCTCGGTGGCGGTTCCTGCGACGAGCACCTCCGGCCGCCCGTGGTTCGATTCGGCCGAGCTGGTCTTTCCCGGCGGACCGCCTGACGTCGATTTCGCCGCGGTCGTGGAGCTGCCGGGTATGCCCGTGGCCGGCCGTGGCGGCGAGCGGGGACCGCTGCCGCTTCCGGACGCGCAGACCGCCGAGCGGTTTCGGGCGGTCGTGTGGGATCACTACGCCGGCGCGAATCGATCCATGCCGTGGCGAGAGACCGACGACGCGTACCGCATCCTTGTCTCCGAGTTCATGCTCCAGCAGACGCAGGTCGCCCGGGTGCTGCCGAAGTACGAGGCGTTCGTAGAGCGCTTTCCCACCGTGGCCGATCTCGCCTCGGCGTCGCTGCAGGACGTTCTGACTCTGTGGCAGGGGCTCGGGTACAACCGGCGCGGACGCAACCTCCGCGAAGCGGCGCGCGCGATCGTCGAGCGCTTTGGAGGGCAGGTGCCGTCCGACGTGGCCGATCTCCGCTCGCTTCCCGGCGTGGGACCGTACACCGCCTCCGCGGTCGCCGCGTTCGCCTACGGCACGCCGGTGACGGTACTCGAAACGAATATCCGGCGTCTGCTGATTCACTATTTCTTCCCGTTTGCCGAGCGGGTCGCAGACGGCGAGCTCGAGCCGCTGCTCGCCGCGGTCCTGCCTCCCGATCGCGTGCGGGAATGGTACTACGCGCTCATGGACTACGGTGCGATGCTCGGGAGGCTGCTCCCGAACGCAAACCGGCGCAGCGCGTCCTACACGAAGCAGAGTCCGTTCGCGGGATCGGTACGCGAGGTGCGCGGACGGATCGTGCGCGCGCTCAGCCGCGCGCCGGATCTGTCGATCGAGGAGCTCGAGGCGTCGATCGGCCCCACCGACGAGCGGTTCCAGCCTGCGCTCGAAGGCCTCGAGCGCGACGGTCTGATCGTCGTCGAAGGACGGCGCGTTACGCTCCGGTAGCCGCCCGGTCGGCGCGCGCGACGAGACCGCGCAGCCGATCGAGCAGCGCGGTCTCGGTCTCTTCGCGCTCCCCCTCCACGTCCGCCATCACCCTGAAGACCGGCTCCGTGCCGCTGCCGCGCATCCAGAGGAAGGCGCGCGCGCGCCCCGAGTCGTCGACGAGCTCGACCTTGAGTCCGCCCCGCTCGGCGCCGGTCCGGTTCCCCGCTCCCGGGCGCACGGTCGTGCGCTCGTAGTTGACGATCCGGTAGGAGGTGACCTCGAGCTCCGCGGGGAGCGAGGCGATGATCGCCTTCTCATCTTCGACCACCAGGCGTTCCATCTCGCGCTTGAGCGCCGCGTGCGAATCGCTTCGGATGCGCATGACCGCGCGCTCCTCGAACGCGCTCGTCGTCGCGAAGCGCGGCAGCGTCGCGATGAGCCCCGGCAGGTCCGAGGCCGCGAGGTCCTCCTCGTTCGCCTTGCAGCGAGCCGCCCAGATCGCGCGCGGCGAGGGCGACTCCTGCGAGGCGCCGGCGTAGAGGAGCTTGAGCACGGCGTGGATTGTATGCAGCGGGTCGCGCACCGCCGAAGGGTGGATGATCGTGCCGCCGTTCGACCCCTCGCCGAGCACCCGAACGAGAACCCCTTTGTCGCGGAGCTCCCGGGCCCGTGCGACCACGTTTGCCTCTCCCACCTCGGCGCGGTGCAGCTCGGCGCCGAAACGTTCGGCGATGCGGTCTATGCGCAGCGACGTGGGACCGTTGACGACGACCGCTACGCGGCGGGACGGTCGTCCCCCGGAGTCGTAGGCGAGCTCGCCGGTGAAGACGAGCCACGCGAGCTCGGCGACCGTCGAGAGGGCGAACACCTCCTGCGCCGCGAGCTGACGCGCCCGCCGGCCTTGTTGGTCGTAGTACACGAGGTTCCCGCGGTCGCCGTCGTTGTCCGGGACGTAGCCGAGGACCCACCGGTCGTCTCCGCTCGCGAGCCGCTCGAGCTCATCACGGCACGGGGCGAGCCCGGCGCCCTCCGGGACGATCTGGTGAGCGATCTGCCCCGGTCTCGCGTTGATGAGGTGGAGGCGGCAGCCGGCCGCCGAAAGATAATCGCGGTCGATCGTCGCCGTGCGCGCGCTCCCGTTGAGATCGCCCACGACGCCCGGACGCGCGGCGGCGATGCCCGAACGCAGGAGCTCGAGCGCGTGCGCGGCGCGCGGGCCGTCGCCGGCGATGACCCGGCTGCAGAAGGCCGCGTAGCTGTCGAGCGCGCCGCGCTTTGCCACCGAGACGCCTTCGAGCACCGCGCGCTCTTCGGTGCGCGCGGGTCGGGCGAGCTCGGTCGCGATCGAGGCGAGCTCGCCGGCGTCGGCGATGAGCTCGCCGAAGGCGTCGATGAGCGAGGCGGCCGCCTCACCGCCGATCACTCCGCCGTCCGAGCCGCCCATCTTGAGTCCGTTATGGCCGACCGGGTTGTGGCTCGCGCTCACGTAGAAGAAGCCGTCGAGGCCGGGAGTGGCGGCGTACGCCATCGCTTCCGGCGACGGGCACACGAAGGGATAGCTCACCTCTACGTCGGCGCCGAGCAGGATCCGGATCGCGGCCCGTGCGACGAGCGGTCCGGTGGGTCTCGAGTCGAGCGCTACGGCCACCCGCGGTGGCCGTCGGCCGGCGGGCTCGAAGAGCGCGGCGAAACAGCGCGCCGCGACGCCGGCGACGACGAGAAGCGGGGGAGAGACCTCCCGAATCGTGCTGTGCTCGTCGCCGTCGGCGGCGAACACCGCCCGCCACCCCGACGCCGAAAGGATCATCGTGTCGACGGCCTGCCGCACCGCGTTCGCGATCGCCTCCGGCGGTTGGGCGGCGAAGGCAGGGTCGACGATCGGATCGTCCGGGTCGCCGATCGGAAGACCGGTCGCCTCGTCGACGAGCGGCATCAGTAGTGGAACCCGAAGCCGAGCGAGAACGGAACCCAGCGCTCGCCCGAGACGTCCGTCTGCGACCAGAGGTAGTTCGAGTAGAAGACGAGCTCGGCGGCGTCGAAGAGGTCGAGGTAGAACCCCGCCCCGCTCGAGAGGAGGAACCCGCTGTTTTCGGCGGTCACCGGAGAGGTCTGCGAAACGTCGTAGAAGTAGCCGCCGTCGGTGTAGACGACGAGCCCCGGTACGATCCCGGGAACGACGATCGCCGGCAGATTCAGCCGCGCCTCCACGTTGCCGACCGTCTTGAACGTCGCGTCGAACCGGCCGGAGCGGTAGCCTCGCACCGAACCGCCGGTCGCCGAGCGGACCGAGCGTCCTCCGGTCGTGGCTCGGATGATATGCGGGATCTGCGGCCCGTTCGCCCAGTCGACCACCGAAAGCGCGGCGAGGTAGGCGGAGAACCGATTGCGTCCGTCGACCGGTTCGAGCTCGTACACCGGGAGATAGCCGCGCAGGACGAGCGTCGTTCGGTTGTAGTCGGCCTCCCCGAGGAACTGGTTGTGCAGGAACGGCGGTCCCCACTCGACGGCGAGCTCGCCGGCGAACCCGCGCTGCACGCGGGTGACCTCGTCCTGGCTCACGTCGCGGTAGGCGATCCCTCCGACGATCGAGCCGCGGAGGCTCGAATCGGCCTCGGGCAGGTCCGAGGCGAAGAAGAGCTGCCCGTCGTCGCGGAACGGCAGGTCGTACTGCCCGCGGTAGAGCAGGAATCCGACGGCGGTGTCGGCGGTGTCGCCGCCGCGATCGAGAATGCCCTGCTGAATGCCGAGTTGCCAGACGACGTCAAAGCGGTTGAAACCCGTCGCCGCCGGATCGTCGCCGTCCTCGGGGACGGTATACAGCGATCCGTCGGCCGCGCGGTAGTAACCGGCGCTCTCGTAGGCGGGGGAGAGCAGCCCGGTAACCGACGTCTCCACGTCGTCGGGAGAAGGCGGGGCGAGCGTGTAGCGGCCAGCGACGGTCACCCCCCAGAACCGCGGGCCGAAACGAAACTCCCACTGGTCGCTCTGCGCCGGAAGCGCCGACGCGACGAGCGCGAGGGCTATGACGATGCAGGATCGCTTCATAGCCCGGCATCGTAGTGCCGCAGGCGCTCTCGGTCAACTGAGCCGGCCTCGGGAAGAACTCCTTGCGCAAGATTATCTCCTTAATTATAACTAAATCAGAAACCTCTACGGACGGGATATGTGAAGAAGATACTGGTAATCGACGAGTCGAAGTTGTTTCGCGATTTTCTCACCCAGAAGCTCGGTGAGTTCGGGTTCGAGGTCGTGGGCGCGGTGAACGGCCTCGACGGCGCGGCGAAGCTGCGGCGCGAGCTCCCGGATCTGGTAATCATGGACTACTACCTGTCGCGAACGTCGTCGGTCGACCTTCTGCAGAAGAAGAAGGACGATCCGAATACCGGTGCGATTCCGGTGATCATGGCGTCCAGCAAGATCGATCGGGAGAAGCTCCTGCAAGTCGCGCGGTTCAACGTCAGGAAGTTCTTCACCAAGCCGATCCGCATCGACGCGCTCGTCAAGACGATCTCGGAGGTTCTGGGTGTCTCGCTCGACATCGACACGACGCCCTGCATCATCGAGGCGCACTTCAACGACGACATTCTGTTCATCGAGATCGCTCAGGGGCTCAACAAGGAGAAGATCGAGCTGCTCCGCTACAAGATCGTCGAGCTCATGGATCTCTACGAGGTCAAGAGCCCGAAGGTCCTCGTCATCATGTCGAGCATCGAGGTGGGGCCGGACGACTCGTTCAAGCTCTCGGCGCTGTTTACCACGGTGATGGACAATACGACGGCGAAACCGCGGCAGGTAAAGATCCTGACGAACTCGGAGTACGTGAGCGAGTTCATCGCCGACCGCGACGAGTACGAGGGCGTCGAGGTCACGAACAACCTCGAAAGCGCGATGGACGGGCTGCTCGGGAGGAAGGCGGGCAGCTACATCGACCGCGAGAGCAAGACCGTCCACCAGGAGTTCCTCCAGGCGTCGAGCCCGAGGAGCAATCGCGAAGAGTCGGTCGACATGAAGTTCGAAGGCGATCGGGCGCATTACGACTTGAACGAGCTCGGTGAGGCCGTCACGATCGCGATCGTCGACGACGACTTCGTCATCCGGGAGATGGTGAAGGCCGTGCTCTCCGACATGGGGCCGGCGATCCGGGAGTACGAGAACGGCAGGCAGTTCGTAGACGACGCGAACGCGTCGGAGTGCGACCTGGTGTTCCTCGATCTCATGATGCCCGAGATGGACGGCTTCGAAGTCATGGCGCAGATGCGGCGCGACGGGTTCGACGTGCCGATCATCGTCCTGTCGGCGCTCTCGCAGCGGGAGACGGTGGTCAAGGCGATGAAGTTCGGGGTCACGAGCTATCTCATCAAGCCGCTCCAGCCGGAGGCGGTGCTGAACAAGGCCCGGGAGGTCCTGAGGGCGAACTTCTGATGTCCGGAACCGAACGACTGTTCAAGGCAATGTTCCAGAACTCGTCGATCGGCATGGCGGTGATCCGTGCCGACGGCACCTTCGTGCTGTCGAACCCGGCCTTCGACGAGCTCGCTCGTCACGACGCCGCACCGCAGCTCCCTCAGACGCTCTGGGAGCTCTTCGCCGAGGACGACCGCGGCCCGTCGCAGGACCGGGTGGCCACGCTTTCGCACCCGGGAGAGCGCTACAGCTGGCTCGTGCACGTGGCGAATGTCAAGCGGCACGTCTTCTGGCAGCTCGACGTTTCGGTGATCACCGGCAGCGACTCGGACCCTCTGCTGCTGGTGAACGCGCGCGACGTGACGCTGCAGAAGAACACCGAGCTCCGGCTGAAACGCGCGAAGGAGGCCGCAGAGCACGCGACGCGCACCAAGTCGGCGTTCCTCGCGAATATGAGCCACGAGATCCGCACGCCCATCCACACGGTCACCGGCATGACCGAGCTCCTGCTGGACACCGATCTCGACGAGGAACAGCACGAGTACGCCGACCAGGTCCGCTTCGCTGCGGAGGTGCTCCTCTACCTCATCAACGACATCCTCGATTTCTCGAAGATCGAAGCCGGCAAGCTCTCGCTCGAGACGATCGCCTTCGATCTCGTCGAGGTGGCCGAAGAGGCTGTCGACATGGTGAGCCTGCAGGCCCACAAGAAGGGTCTCGAGGTCGTCCAGTGGACCGGTGCTCGCGTACCGAAGGTCGTGAAGGGTGATCCGGGCCGACTGCGCCAGATCATCGTGAATCTCTTCAACAACGCGGTGAAGTTCACCGCAGAAGGCGGCGAGATCCGCATCACCGCCCGCGTCATCGGACACCCTGACAGCCGCACGCGCGTGCGCTTCGAGGTCATCGACACCGGCATCGGCATCCCGAAAGAGA
>CAYWJH010000002.1:0-13886 GCA_964458555.1 uncultured Spirochaetaceae bacterium
ACGAACCCCGGTCTCCGGGTCGGTCTCGCCGGGGGTCGTGTAGCGAAGCAGGACGTTGCCGTCTGCGTCGAGCGGGACCCGCGTGTCTCCCACGTAGACGGCGTTGCCCTCGAAACGGTAGGCGAGCGCGCCGTCGCCGGCCACGACGAGCGGCGCGGAGGCGAGCGACGGAACGGGCTGTTCGACGTGGTAGCTGAGCAGCCGGTAGCGCCTGAATACGCCGTCGTCGTCGTTCTCCTGGTTGACGAAGGCGAGGGTCGCGTTCCGCGGCATCACGTCCTGATGCGGGAAGGACGCCTGCGCGAAGGTGAAGCGTTGTCTGATGAACTTCGGGACATTCTCGACCGACAGCTGCGGACGATCGATGTGCGACGGCCAGGGCTCGACGTTCTCTCCGCCGCGCGCGAGGAGCTCCGCACCGTAGATCGTGCGGCCGTACTTCTCGGCCGCCGTGAGCATCTGCCGGTCGTCGTCGGCGCCGAACTGGCCCCCGTCCTCGAGGATGATGTCGAAGGTGACCGACGCCGCGTCGGCGTGCTGGAAAAACTCGAGCATGTACCCGTAGAAGCTTCGCGGCCACGGCCAGTCGACGCCGTTCTCGCTGCTCATCAGCTCGAGGCTCTCCTGGTCGACGAGCACGAGCACCACGTCGTCGGTCGCCTCGGTCGGCGCGGCGAGCGTGCTGACTCGCCAGTCCCAGGTCGCACGCTCGGGCCCCTTCAGGGCGCCGGTCAGCAGGAGCGCCACGCCGAGCGCCGCGGAGGCAACCCCCACGACCGTCGCCCGGATGTGCTTCGTCGAGAACGATCCTGAAGCGCGCGCCACTGTCTCCTCCTTGCCGGGGTCGCGTCCCGCTACACGCCGTCGAGCGCGGCCGCGACGGCCTCCTCGTACCGCCGTGCGGCCACGGCATCGTCGATACTGCCGCCCTCCGGCGTGTTGCGCAGATCGGTTTTCTCGAGATCGAAGATTCGCGACTGGGGTCGCGGATGCGTCTTGGAGAATCCGCGTCGCTCGGCAGAGCCTTCGTATTCGGCCTTCTGCGCTTCATCCATTCGTTCGAGTACGCGCACGAGCGCATACGGGTCGTAGCCGAGATTCATCAGGATCTTCACCGCTTCGGCGTCCGCCTGCCGCTCGGTACCGCCGGAGTAGCCGCGCGTTACGAGCGTGTCGACCACGTCGCCGGTCGTGTCGGAGAAGACCGCCGTAACCTCTTCGAGCTGCTCGTCGGTGACCGTCGTGAGCGCATCGAACATGCCGTCCTGCACCGCGGTGATGACGCGCGCGGTCCGGATGCTGCCCAGCCCGTGACGCAGCGCCACGTGCCCGATCTCGTGCGCGAGGACCGCCGCCAGCTCGTCCTCGCTGCGGGTAAGACCGAGCATCCCGCGGCTGATGAAGATATGGCCGCCGGGCGTCGCGAAGGCGTTGATCTGGTCGGTATCGAGGACGAGGAAGGTGTAGCCGTGGTAGAGCTGCGGCCGCGAAGAGGCGATCGCGAGCGACTGGCCCAGACGGTTGACGTAGGCGGTGAGAGCGGGGTCGTCGTAGGGATCGTACTGATCGAGGATCGTCGCCGCCACCGAGCGGCCGATGTAGTACTCCTGCTCGGGGGTGAACGGGCTCGAGGTAGCGTCGGCGACGTCGCTGAGCGTCTTGAGACCGGTCTGAGCGAGTTGCGCCCCCTGCGACGGCCCCGTCGCGATCCCCAGGTCGCCGAGCCCTCCCACCGCGGACTGAAGCGCCGCGCAGCCGCCGAGCGCGATGGTCCCGGCGAGCACGAAGAGGACGAGAGCGAGCGAGCGCGTGCAGCGTTTCGATCGCGCGAGGCGGCCGGTCGACCTGGTGCGTGTCGTATTCATCTACTCGCCCTCCTCGACGACCTGTGCGCCGATCGCCGCGAGGAAGTCACCGAGCTCGGCCGGGGGAAGCCGCAGCGTTTCCATCTCGTCGACGCCGCTGAAATCGAGCTCCTGTTGCTCCTGGTACTCCTGCTCGACCTGCTCGTTGAATCCGCGGCCGGCGAGCGCGATCTCGCGCGAACTGGTCCCGGTGTCTTCTGAGGTCGAGCCGGAGAGATTCATGTCATCCGGCGGCAGGACCGCCGTGGAGTGCAGCCAGCCTTCGTCGCCGTTCGCCTCGACCCGAACCCGGACCCAGTCGCCGCGAACGCCGAGCGCCGTGAGCGATGCGCCGTACTGAATGCGCGCTTCGATCGTGCTGAGGAAGCCGGGGGCCGATCTGAGCTCGCCCTCGCGAACCGATACGGCGAGGGTGTCACCCGGTTCGATCGCCAACAGCGCGCCGGTAAGCAGAAACAGCAGGATTACCGCGCCGATTCTCTTCATGGTGCCCTCCGCGCTTGAAGTATATGCACGCGACGGCACTGCGTCGAGCGTCGGCGACGGGGTCTACCGCGTTGCGACCGCCGCCCGCGCTTGGCCCGCCGAAGCGCTTCGGCTACACTCCTTCAGATGCAGGGCGGTATTGCACTCCACATCAGGCGACTCGTGCTCCCGGTCTACCTGCCGATGGTGCTGCTCTCGGTCGGAATGACCGCGCCGGTAGCCGCCTTTCCGCAGTACCTCGCATCGCTCGGTGCATCGGTAGCCGTCGTGGGCGTGGTCCTCTCGATGCGCGGCGTGGGCAACGTGGTGAGCGACCTTCCCGGCGGGCTCATCCTCGGCCGCGTCCGGCTGCGCATCGTCGTCCAGACCGCGCTCCTGGTCGCGAGCGCGGCGTCGACGGTGATGGCGCTCGTCCCGAGCGTCGCGGTGATCGGGGGACTCGTACTCCTCATGGGGACCGCGAGCTCGATCATGGTCACCGGCATGATGACGTACGTCCGCATCTCGGTTCCTGCCGATCTGCGGGGTCGCGCGCTCTCGCTCAGCGGCGGGTCGATCCGCGTGGGCGCGCTCCTCGGACCGCTCGCCGGCGGCGTGCTCGCCGACACCTTCGGCGTTCCGGCGGCGATCGGGCTGCGCGCGGCGGCGTTCTTCGCTGCCTTCGTCGTCTTCACCATGAGCCCGGATCGGGGGATCGGGGCGCCGGGTCGGACGCGCGTGCGGTCGACGGAGGGCGGAACGCAGCGCGCACCGACGGCCCGACTCGGTCTGGGCGCGCAGTTCCGCGCGATCGGCGCCGGATTGCGCGGGCGCGGGTTCGCACTCGCGACGGTGGGCTTCGCGATCCTGATGCTCCAGCTCCTGCGCGCGTCGCGGAATATCGTGCTGCCGCTGTGGGGCGACGAGCTCGCGCTGTCCGCGACGATCATCGGGTCGGTGATGAGCGCCGGCGCGGCGCTCGAGCTCGCGCTGTTCATCCCGGCGGGTATCATCATGGACCGTGCGGGTCGAAAAGTCGCCGCGGGGCTCTGCATCGGCATCTTCTCGCTGGGCGTCTTCGCGCTCTCGCTCGCGGGCTCGGTACCGCTGTTCGTCGTCGCGAGCCTGCTCATCGGCCTGGGCAACGGCTTCGGATCGGGCATCAATATGACGATCGGCACCGACCTCGCCCCGTCCACGGCGGTCAGCGAGTTCCTGGGCATGTGGCGACTCTTCGGAGACATAGGAGCGTCGGCCGGACCGGCGGTCGTGGGCGCCATCGCAAGCGCGGGCGGATTGCCGGTGGCCATCGTCGCGACGGCGCTCTTCGGCGTCAGCGGGCTCGTCGTGCTGCTGTTCTCGCCGGAGACGCTCAAACTCGCGAGAAGCGCCGACGGCGGATAGCTGCGCATTGCCGAGTCGGGGCCGACCGTGTATTCTTGCACGCGCAAAGGAGTCACCGTGTTTACGATTCGAACTATGAACAAGATCGCGCAACGGGGCATCGACCTGCTTCCCTCCGAACGCTTCACCGTGAGCGACGACGCGCAGGAACCGGACGCGATCCTCGTGCGCAGCGCGAAGCTCCACGACGAGGAATTCGCCCCGAACCTGAAAGCTATCGCGCGTGCCGGAGCCGGGGTCAACAACGTCCCCGTCGACCGCTGCAGCGACAGCGGTATCGTCGTCTTCAACACGCCCGGCGCGAACGCGAACAGCGTCAAGGAGCTCGTCGTAGCTGGCCTGTTGCTCTCCTCCCGCGGGATTCACGAGGGGTTGAGCTGGGTGAGCGAGAACGCATCGGCATCCGATCTGGCGTCACTCGTCGAGAAGGAAAAGAAGCGTTTCGCCGGTACCGAGATCATGGGCAAGACGCTGGGCGTCATCGGCCTCGGCGCGATCGGCGTGATGGTTTCGAACGCCGCGACCGCGCTGGGTATGCGCGTCGTCGGGTTCGATCCGTTCATCTCGGTCGACTCGGCGTGGGGGCTTTCCCGCGCGGTCGAACGGGCGAGGTCGCTCGATCAGCTTCTCTCCGCGGCCGACTACGTGACGATCCACGTGCCGCTCAACGACGACACGCGCGGCATGATCGGCGCGAAGGAGATCGCCACGATGAAGCAGGGCGCGCGGTTGCTGAACTTCGCACGGGGCGGGCTCGCAGACGACGCCGAGCTCGCAAAGGCGCTCGAAAACGGCAAGGTCTCCCGCTACGTCACCGACTTCCCGAGCGAGACGATAGCCGGAGTGCCCGGTGTGCTCGGCGTCCCGCACCTGGGCGCGTCGACCGAAGAGGCGGAGGAGAACTGCGCCGTGATGGCCGCGCGGCAGCTCCGCGACTACCTCGAGCGCGGCACCATCACCAACTCGGTCAACTTCCCCGAGTGTCAGCTCGACCCGACCGATCACCAGCGGATCCTCATCGCGAATCGGAACATCCCGAATATGGTCGGCCAGATCACGACGATCCTCGCGAACCATTCGATCAACATCCTCGACCTGCTCAATCGCCACCGCGGCGATCTCGCGTACAACATCATCGACATCGACGGAAACGTCTCGCGGGAGGCGGTCGATCAGCTCGAAGGAATCGAGGGTGTCATCTTCGTACGCACGATCCAGCCGGTGCTCGGTTCGTAGGCTGGGAGAGTGGAAATGAAGACCTCAATCGTGACCGCAACCGCGGCGATCGTGATGATCGGCGCCGCGGCGCTCGCGGCGTGCAGCACGCCCGACCGGGACCTCCTCGACGGCCTGTACGCCGAGATCGAGACCGAGAAGGGCGACATCGTCATCGAGCTCTTCGACGAGCGCTCGCCGGCGACGGTCATGAACTTCGTCGGGCTCGCAGAAGGCGAGCTCGACAATACGCACGCGCCCGGTGAGCCCTACTTCGACGGCCTCACCTTCCACCGTGTCGAGCCCGGATTCGTCATCCAGGGCGGCGATCCGAGCGGCGACGGGTCGGGCGGCCCCGGCTACCGCTTCCCGACCGAGACGCACCCGGAGCTCGTCCACGACAAGGCCGGTGTCGTCGCGATGGCAAACTCCGGCCCGGACACGAACGGCAGTCAGTTCTACATCACGATGGCGCCTACCCCGCACCTCGACGGCGGGTACAACGTGTTCGGCGAGGTGGTCGAAGGCATGGAGGTGGTCAGCTCGATCGAAGCGGGCGACCGGATGCGACGCGTCTCGATCCACCGGGTCGGCGATGAGGCGAGCGAGTACGAGGCGTCGCAGGAGGCCTTCGACGCGCTCGTCGCCGACATCCGGGCCGAGCGAGAGCACCAGCGCGCGGCGGCCCGCCGGGCCGCGCTCGACGCGCTGCGCGAGGAGTATCCCGGCCTGAGCGAGTACGAGGACACGGGGCTGCTGCTCGCCGAAGTACGCCCGGGCAGCGGAGCGCTTCCACAGCAGGGCGACGAGGTCGCGGTACACATCGTCTGGTCGCTTCCCGACGGACGGCAGCTCGACAGTACGCGCGACCGCGGTCAACCGGAACGCTTCGTCTACCTGCAGAACCGGCTCATCCGGGGGCTGGAGATCGCGGTCGGTACGATGAGGGTGGGAGAACGAACCGTAGCCGTCGTCCCGCCGGAGCTGTGGGGCGGCAACCGTCCGCCGATCGTTCCGGACGACAGCTACGTGGTGTTCGACATCGAGCGGCTGGAGTAGGAGGCTTCGACCGGCCGGCGCGGCGCGGGACCGCGCGTGCGCCCCGCTACTCGAGCTCCTCGTAGCCGGTTCTCAAGTCATCGAGATACTGGCTGAGCTCCCGCGACTTGCCCTTCAGCATCGCGACCGACTCGGCTTCCTCGTCGTTCGACATGCTCTTCGTCCGGGCGACGTCGATCTCGAGCTGCTTGAGCTGATTGAGGCTCGAGGCGAGCCGCAGGCGCAGGATCTCCTGCTCGTTCTTCAGCTCGCTGTACGAGCTCTGCTGCTTCTGGATCTGCATGATCGATCTATCGTACTCGGCGACGACCTTCTCGCTCTGCGCTTCGTCGCGCCGCTTCTGCAACGTCATCAGATCGCGCTCGAGCTCGGTGACCGGGATCCCCTGCATGATCTCGTCGAGCTCGCGGTTCTTCTGGTCGAGCAGCCTGATCTGCTCGACGTAGTTGTCGAGCACCGGCTCGAAGTCCTCGCCCAGCGGTGAACCCGAGGGCATCGACTCGATCGACGCGATCAGGCGCTCGCGGATCTGCTCCGCCTCGTTCCCCGGGCCGCCGGCGCTCGCGCGTCGCTCGCCGGGGCGGCTGCGGTCGACGCTTCCCTTGCCGCCGAGAACTCCGCCGATCCGCGCGCCCAGGTCGCGCAGCCGCTTCAAGAGTCGCCGCTCGCGCGACTTGTACGCGGGAAGGTGCGAGAACAGCCCGATCGCCATGAACCCGACGGGGATGAGCGACCACATGAACCCCGGCGAAGTGATCAGATTGAGCACGACGAGGAACGCGCCGGTCGCGACGTTCGAGACCAGATGACCGTGCCACGAGCCCCGATTCTTGACGAGCTTGCGGTAGAGCCGAAGCTGCTCGCGGGTGAGCCCCTCGGACTGGTCGAGCTCGCGGCTCTCCCGTACCCGCTCGCGGACGCCGGCGTAGTGGCTCGCGACCCCAATCCCCCACGCAAAGAGCGGAATCAGGAACCAGGGGAAGCCGGTCACGCCGGTCAGCGCCCAGAGCAGGAAGAGCCCGCCGTTCACGCCGACGTAGGTGATGAAGTGGCCGCGGAAGCCCGCCTTCTCCTTCTCGACGACGTTCGCCGCGTGGTCCTTGTAGTCCTCGACGAGCGGGTCGTACCCGGCGCCGGGCGCGGGTTCCCGCAGCGCGCGGTCCCAGCCGCCTTCGCGGCGCTGATGCTCCTTTTCGTCGCCGCGCCACCCGTGCTTGTCCCATTTGTCGGACCAGTCGTCGGCGTCGGCGCGATGGCGACGATGGTGCTCGTCGGTCGCCTCGTGGTCGCGGTGCCCGATCCGGTTGCCGTCGTCGTCGAAGAACGTCCTGCCGCCCGGCGTGGCGACCTCGACGCCGCGGTTCACGGGACCGTAGTCGGTGCTTCCGCCGTCCCGCTTCACGCGCGTGAGGAACCCCTTCTCGGCGAGCGACTCGAGCGCGCGGTCGACGCCGGCGCTGCGTCTCGGGATTCGCCGCCGGATCTCGTCGATCGAGACGCGGCGACCCGCCTTCTTGATCTCCCGCAGCACCAACGCCTTGACCTCGTTGAAATCCTCGTACTGCCCGCTCCGTAGATTCTCCGACAGAACGCTGCCCGAAGGGTCGGCGGCCTTCGCCGGCTCGGCCCGCTCGAGCAGCGCATCGCGGCTCTCTTCGAGCTCGTCCCCCGGCGAGCTGACCTCCGCAGCGTCCGAGACGGCGATCTCGTACGCGTCGAGCTCGCGGGAAACGTTGCGGAGCTTCACCGTACCCAGGTGCGAGATGGACAGGTCGACCTTGTTCGCGACGAGGTGGTAGACGTCCTGCGAAATGCAGATCCTTCCCGGCCGCGCGACGCTCTGGAGGCGGGTGACGACGGTGACGCCGTCGCCCACCGCGTCGTCCTCGAGAAAGTAGATGTCGCCCAGATGCACCGCAATGCGAAGACGCAGCGGGAGCTTCGGTTCGGCCTCGTTGTGGACGCCCACAGCTTCCTGTACTTCGGCCGCGCACCTGACCGCGTTCACCGTGTTCGGAAATTCGCACAGAAAGGCGTCGCCGACAGTTTTGATGACGCGGCCGCCGTGAGCGTCCACGGTACTGCGCACCAGCTTATTGTGCGTGGCCAGCAGCTCGAGCGTCCCTGCCTCGTCGCGCTCCATCATCCGCGAGAAGCCGACGATATCTGTGAACATGATCGCCGCGAGGCGATACTCCTGCTGAGCCATCTCGTCATCACAATAGGCTGCGGCGCGGGCGTCGTCAAGGCAGACCGTTTCCGGGGTAGTCACGACCGTTCATACCCGCAGCGCCCGGATTCTGTCACTTTTTGTGACGACCGTTGGTCGTTCCGGGCGTATAGTTAGGGGGAGCCCGGCGGCGGCCGGGCAAAGAAGGAGGGTTTGCCCGTGACGAACCGTATGGTCCAGCACCCGAAGCGTTCGGTGGCGGTCGCCTGCCGCACCGCGCTCGTGCTCGCGCTCGTCGTGACGCTCGGTATCGCGCTCGGCGCGTGCGCTACCGCGCCGCGGCAGCCCGTTCTGGACACCAGGGGTGACTACCAGCCGTTGATCGATTACTTCGCCGAGGCGATTCCGCGCGCGATGGAGGAGCACGACGTGACCGGCCTCTCGGTCGCGCTCGTCGACGGCGACACGGTCGTCTGGATGCGCGGCTTCGGCGAAGTGGACACGGAGGCAGAAGTCGCGGCCACCGCGCGGACGGTCTACCGGATCGGCTCGATCACCAAGCTCTTCACCGCGACGGCGATCATGCAACTCGCCGAAGACGGACTGGTCGACATCGACGCGCCGGTCACCGACTACATCCCGGAGTTCCGTGTGCGCTCCCGGTTCCCCGGTGCGGGTCCCATCCGCGTCCGCCACCTCATGACGCACCATTCCGGGCTGCCCGGCGACAGGATCAAGGCGATGTTCGGCGATCCGCCGGAGGACTACCGCGGGATCGTCGAATACCTGGAGACGCAGTACGTCTCCACACCGCCCGAGTTCGTCTTCGCGTACTCGAACCTCGCGGTCGGGCTCGCCGGAATCGTGGTCGAGCGGGCGAGCGGGCTCTCGTACGAGGACTACGTGCGGCGGAACATACTCGACCCGCTGGGCATGCGGAACACCTCGTCGGTCCTGGACGACCGGAGCGCGCCGTCGTACTCGAGGGCATACTCGCGCGGCGTCGAGCAGAACGAGCTCGACCTGGGTAACGTACCGGCCGGCGGCATCTACTCGAGCGTCGCGGACATGACCCGGTTCATCCGCTTCGCTACCGGGGGAGGCGCGGTGGACGGCGCGCGGCTGCTCGAAGAGACGACGCTCGCCGGCATGATGAGCGCGCAGAACGAGGGCGTCGAGCGCGACCTGGGCCGACCGATGGGCCTCGGCTGGGCGCTCGCGCGCGCCGGGCTCGACCACGTGGGGCGCGTCGCGTGGCACAACGGCTCGACGATGTACTACCAGAGCACGATGGTCGTCCTGCCGGAGCACGAGTTGGGCGTCGTGCTCCTGTCGAACTCGGACACCGGTTCGCGCGTCATCGAGCCGATGGCCGACGCCATCCTCACGATGGCGATCGAGGTGCGCGAGGGATCTGCGCCCCCCGCTGACGACGCCGAGTGCGCCGGCGGCCCCGTGCCCGCCAGGCTCGCCGCGAGCATCGCGGGCCGGTACGCGACGCCGCTGGGCGTCATCGCCGTGGAGCGTCGCGGCCGGCGGCTGATCACGAGCCTGCCCGGCTCGCCGCGATTGCACCTCATCCCCTGCGGCGACGGCTGGCTCGCGCCGCAGTTCAGGCTCCTCGGGCTGCTACCCGTTCGGATAGCGGACCTCGAGGGGATCCGCTTCGCCGGTCTCGAGATCGAGGGGACGCGATACCTCGCGGTCGAAAGTGGTCGCTATCCGCAGCTGATCGGCGAGGAGCTGAGGGTCGTCCCCATACCCGAAACCTGGAGCTCGGCGCAGGGGACCTACCGCGTCGCGAACCCGGACCCCGGGTGGGGCTTCCGGCGCGTGGACGCGAGCATCGTCGATGGAGTGGCGATCGCTCGGGTGGAGCTGTTCAACGGGGAGCGGCTCGAGCTCGTCCTCGAGCCGCTCAACGCGCGCGAAGCGGTCGTTCAGGGTGTCGGCAGGAACACCGGCGACACCCTGACGCTCCGCTTCGACGGCGGGCGCCCCACGATCGAGGCGACCGGCTACGTATTCGAGCGCGAGTGATCGGCCCTCCCGGACTCGTCCTCGTCGTTTGAAATCGTGGGAACCGGCTCGAGTCGGAAGACCAGTCGGTAGGCCGTGCCGCCCCCATCGAGTCGTTCGAGGGTCGTGCCGAGCTGGTCGGCGAGCAGCTCCGCGATCCCCAGCCCCAACGCGCGGCCGTCGGGATCGGATCGAGGGGTGGCGCCGACGCCGTTGTCGGACACGCGCAGATCGCACCGGTCGTCCGAGACGCGCATCGACACGTCGATGACCCCGTCGCGTCCATCCGGGAACGCGTGCTTCACCGAGTTGGTGACGAGCTCGTTCACGATGAGTCCCACGCAGATCGCCGTGTCGACCGGTACGACGCACGGGTCGAGGTTGGTCCGCGGCTCGAGCACGCCGGCGGGCCAGGCGATACCAGCAGAAAACGAGTCGAGCAGGCGCGTGAGATAGATCGAGAGATCGACCTCGCCGTACGCTCCCCCGCCGGATAGTTGCTCGTACACGAGCCCGATCGAGTCGACGCGAGAGCGAATCTCCCGAAGAGCCGCCGCAGCCTGCTCGTCTTCGACGTCGCTCTGCGCAAGCGACATGAGACTCGAGATCAGCGAGAGCGAGTTCTTCACCCGGTGCTGGAGCTCACGATAGAGGACATCCTGGCTGTCGAGCGCGCTGCGCAGCTCTCCCTCGGCGCGACGGCGCCCGGCGATCTCCTCGCGAAGGTAGCCGATGGTCTCCTGCAGGAGCGTTTCGTTCTCGATCCAGAGAACGATCCCCCCGGAGGTATCGCAGCGGCGGCACGTGACCCGATAATGCGGCAACGAGAATGCTCCCGAACGCATACGCAGCAATCCTCGGTTTACCGTGCCGTGGAACACAACAGGGGTCCCTTGATCGACGAGGGTTTCGAGCCGCAGGCGATACCGGGGACGCTCGAACTCCGGGAACACGCGCGCGATCGGCAGACCCGTGACGTCGGCCGTGTCGAGACCCGTCCAGGTCACCATCTGCCGGTTCCAGACCTCGATGCGTGCGGCGTCGTCGACCACGACCACTCCGTGCGGAGACTGGTCGATGAGGCAGGTCGACGAACGGGGCTGCTGCGATACCGTGCTTCGGTCAGACATGTTCGTTCCGATGCTCGTGGTCGAAAAGGAGCCCGATGCCGAGGCGCGACGGCGGCGCACGGTCGACCGTCGTCTCGCCCACGAGCGCGAGGCTGGTCGAAGCGGAGTCGAGCCGCTCCTTCAGCTCCCGATGCGAGAGGATCGCCGGTAGCTCGAATCGGTAGGTCTCGTCCCGCGTACGTCCGACTTCCGCGACCACGCAGTTGAGCACGACGTTGCCCAGCTCGACGACCGTCGTCGGGTAGAACGCGAGGATGTCGTCCGGGTCCGTCGCCGCCTCCCCGAGCAGCGCGACCACGAGCGGCTGCACCGCCGACCGCGAAACGACGAGCAACGCGATGCCGCTCGAACCGCCGGTGAAGGCCATGCCTACCGCGGACAGCCCATCCTCCTCGGCGAACCGAGCGGTCCCTCCGTCGTCGATGACCGGCGGGCCGAACGTAACGGGCAGCTCGAACATCTCCGAGAGGATACCCTGCGCCTGGCGCCACCCTTCGCGCAGCGACGCGGCGAGCGCGGACCGCGATCCGGCTGGTTCCCCGGTGACCCTGACGTCGCTCATGACGGCACCGCCGGCGTCGAAGACAGTATCCGGGCGACCATCGCCTGGCTGACCGGCTTGTTGAGGTAGGCAGCCACGCCGAGACGCGCGCAGGCCGCACGCGTCTCGGCCTGCACATCCGCGGTCAGGACAACGATGGGCACGTCGATGCCGCGATCGCGCATCTCGCGCACGACGTCGGTCCCGCGCATGCCGGGCATGAGCAGATCGAGGAACACGATGTCCGGCGGGTCGCTTTCGAGGATCTCGAGCGCCCGGGGCCCGCCCTCGGCCTCGACGACCGACCAGCCTGCGCTGGCGATCATGCGTCCCACGATGAGCCTGCCGACCCGGGAGTCGTCTACTACAAGCGCTCGTCCCATTGCACCTCCCTTTTCGGTATCCCCCAAATTGTACGCGAAGCAGGGCCGAAGGATGTCAGCGGAGTTAGACAGCTCGTGTAGGGATTCTCCCTACATAGACCACGGCGAGCCCGTCGGTCACGCGTCCTGGTCGTCCGTCAAGCCCGCCTGTCACTTCGCGCGGGTGATCGATATACTCGCGATCATGGCAAAGAAACCGCGGACCCGCTTCGAGTGCAGCAACTGCGGTCACGAGGAGGCGAAATGGCTGGGACGGTGCCCGGCCTGCGGCGAGTGGAACACGATGGTCGAGCACGAGGTGCAACAGACCGCCTCCGGCGGCGGGCGCGCGTCGGCAGGGGCATCCCGCGGTCGCGACGAGAGCCGGACGCGTTCCCGCCCGGAGCCCATCGGCGCGATCGAAGCGAGCGACGAGGCGCGCGCCTCCACGGGCATGGCCGAGCTGGACCGCGTGCTCGGCGGCGGGATCGTGGCGGGGTCGAGCGTGCTCGTCGGCGGCGAGCCGGGGATCGGGAAGTCCACACTCATGCTGCAGATGGCCGCGCAGATGCGCTCGCGGTCGGTGCTGTACGTGACCGGAGAGGAGTCCGCGCAGCAGATCCGATTGCGAGCCGATCGGCTCGGGGTCTCGAATCCGGGCCTCGAGATCCTCGCGGAGAACGAGCTCGAGCGGATCACGACGCTGCTCTCCCCGCGGACGGCCGGAGGCGATCCGCCCTACTCGCTCGTCGTCGTCGACTCGATCCAGACCGTGTACTCCGCGGAGGCCGGATCGGTGCCGGGCACACCCAACCAGGTCAAGTACACGACGTTCGAGATCGCCGAAAGCGCGCGCGAGCACGGGATCGCCGTCTTCTTCGTCGCGCACGTCACGAAGGAAGGGAGCATCGCTGGGCCAAAGACGATCGAGCACATGGTCGACACGGTCCTCTACTTCGAGCAGAGCGACGACGAGACGCGCTACCTGCGGGCGAGCAAGAACCGGTTCGGGTCGACCGACGAGATCGGGCTGTTCACGATGCAACCGACGGGCCTGATCGAGATCACCGATCCGAACAGCGTCTTTCTCGTGCGCCGCTCCGGCTCGCTGCCGGCGGGTGTGGTGGTCGCCCCGGTCATCGAGGGCTCGCGGGTACTCCTGGTGGAGGTCCAGTCGCTCACCGTCCCGGCGAAGGGAGGGATCAGCCGCGTCTTCAGCGACCGCGTCGATTCCGGACGCGTCAGCCGGATGGCGGCGGTGCTCGAGAAGCACATCGGCCTCTCGTTCAGCGACCACGACATCTACGTCAACGTCGCCGGCGGCATGCGCATCCGCGACGTGGGCGTCGAGCTGCCGCTCGCGGTCGCGCTCTACTCCGCACGGACCGACCGGGTCTTCCCGTCGCGGACGACGATCGCGGGCGAGCTCAGCCTCGCCGGCGAGATCCGCCCGGTCCCCCAGATGGCCCGGCGCGCGCGGACGGCGAGCGACGTCGGCTTCGACCGTTGCTTCGGACCGGCGAGCGTCAGGCAGAGCGAGACCGGGAGCCGGGTGACGTGGACCGGGCTGGGATCGCTCGAGGACGCGGTGGAGCGGCTCTTCGGCTCGTCGTGAGCCGAGATCGACGCCGCGCGGACACGGGGCTGCAGCGCCGC
>CAYWJH010000002.1:13986-91256 GCA_964458555.1 uncultured Spirochaetaceae bacterium
CGCCGCGCGGACACGGGGCTGCAGCGCCGCACGACGCATTTGACCCGAGGCGTCGACTCCAGTAGCCTTTGCTTAACCAAAGTTGAGTGAGGTGGTTATGAATTTTCCCGGAACACGATCCCGAAGAACGGCGCTCCTGGCGCTGGCTCTCCTGGTCGCCGTGGGTCTCACGGGGGCCTTCGCACAGTCGGAGACCGAGGCGGGGGAGCCCGCGAGCGCGACCACGATGGGCGCCGGCGACATCGATATCGCCGCGTCCGGCGGTCTCGGTGGACTGCTCTACCCGTTCATCGAGCCGCAGGTGGCGGTGGGGCTGATCCCGCTGGGGCCCGTGACGCTCAGCGTCGGCGCGGTGGGCGACGCCGGCTACTGCCTCTTCTGCGGCCTGCTTCGAGTACTCACCGAGGACTGGGCGCTCCGCTCGTACTACTTCGGCGTCTACGGCCGCGTGCTCGCGCACATCTCGGCGCTGACCGACGTGCTCGGAGACTCGATCCCCCTCGACCCGTACGCCGGACTCGCCGTGGGGCCCCGTTGGTACTTCGTGGGTGTCGAATACCTGCCGACGGGTGACCGCACGACGGCGAGTCTGAGTTCGATCATCATCGCCCCGCAGGTGGGATCGCGGATCTTCTTCAACGAGGACGCGAGCTGGTTCGGCTTCGCCGAGGCGCGTTACCTCTTCGAGGTAGGGTTCCAGACGCAGACGGTCGAGGCCAGCGGCCAGACGTACACGATCTCCGAGGACTACGCCGGCGGCGGCGGGAGTGTCTCGCTGGGAGTGGGGATGCGGCTCTAAGCGGCCGCGGCGAGGCGGCCGCCACGCCGCTCACATCGCGGCGTACTGCGTCTTCAGCAACTCGGCGTAGCGGCCGTCGGCCTCGACCAGTTCGTCGTGTGACCCTACCTCCACGACGCGCCCGGCGTCGAGCACCATGATCCGGTCCGCGTCGCGGATCGTCGCGAGGCGGTGCGCGATGACGAAGCTCGTCCGGCCACGGCTCAGCTTCGCCGCCGCCTCCTGCACGAGCCGTTCGCTTTCCGAGTCGAGGTACGAGCTCGCCTCGTCGAGGATGAGGATCTTCGGGTCGCGGACGAGCGCGCGCGCGAAGGCGATGAGCTGCTTCTGCCCGAGCGACAGATTGCCTCCCCGCTCGCCGACCTCGTTGTGGTAGCCCTCCGGTAGCGACTCGATCATCGGGTGGATTCCCATCGCGCGAGCGACCTCTTCGACCTCCTCGCGGGTAGCGTCGGACCTCCCGTAGCGGATGTTTTCGATGATCGTCCCCGAGAACACGTGCGCGTCCTGCATCACGAGCGCGATCTGCGAACGGTAGGCTTCCTGCGCGAGATCGCGGAGGTCGTGCCCGTCGACGAGCACCGCTCCGTAGGTCGGGTCGTAGAACCGGCACAGCAGATTGATGATCGTCGTCTTGCCCGAGCCGGTGGGGCCGACGATGGCGATCGTCTCGCCGGGCTCCGCGGTGAACTCGAGGGCCTGCGCGACGTAGTCGGTTCCCTCGTACGCAAACCAGACGTCGCGAAACTCCACCCGGCCGGTGAGCTCGACGTCGCTGCGCGCATCGGCCTTGTCCCGAACGTCCTCGCCCACGTCGAGTATCTCGAAGATCCGCTCGCCGGACGCCATGGTGCGGCTGATCTGGTTCAGCATATTGCTGATCTTCTGCATCGGCTGGAAGAATCGGTTGATGTACGTCAGGAACGCGGCGATGACGCCGATCGTCACGAGCTCGCGCGAGAGCAAGATCCCGCCGAAGAGCAGCACGAGCACCGGGCCGATCGTCGCAAGCGTCGCGACCGATTGCCAGAAGTACGCGAGCAGCGGGTAGAAGCGCCGGGTCTGCTGAAAGTACTCGTCGTTCACCGACGCGAAGTTGTTCATATTCTCATCCTCGCGCGCGAAGGCGCGGATCACGCGGATGCCCGAGATCGATTCGTTGAGGAAGGCGTTGACCGACGAAAGCCGCCGCTGGATCCGCCGGCCCGCGTCGACGAGCCGGTTCCTGAGCACGAAGACGATGACCGCGAACGAGGGTATGGTGACGAGCAGGATGAGCGACAGACGCGCGTCGAGGCTGATCATCGCCGCGGCGATGCCCACGAGCATAAACGCGTCCACGACGATCGTGTCGAGGCCGGCGCGGAGGAGCTCTTCGAAAACCTGGACGTCGTTCGTGAGTCGGCTCATGAGCTGTCCGGCCTTCTGCTTGTCGAAAAACCTGAACGACAGATGCTGCAGATGACCGAAGATGTCGCGGCGCAGCGCGAAGAGCACGCGGTAGCCGATCTTCATCATGAGCACGCCCTGGATCCGCGCCGCAACGAAGAGCACGGCGAGCAGCGCCACCATCGCGATCCCGATCGCTACGAGGCCACGAACGTTGCCTTCCGCGATGTGCCGGTCGATTCCGATCTGAAGCAGAACCGGGATCGAGATGAACGCGCCCACGTTGAGAACGGCGCAGACGTACATCACCGCGAGCTTGCGCGCGTGCGGCTTCAGGTACGCGAGAAAGCGACGCAGGATCCCCCAGTCGAACTCCGCGATGTCTCTTTCGTCGAAGACGGGCATGTCCTTGGCGCTCTTGCGAGTAATCATGGCATCACCCCCAGGACTCCGTGATGGGTGTCCCGCGCGCGACCGTCTGCGCGAGGTAGGTCGTGCGGTAGAGCTCGTTGCGCTTCATGAGCCGGGCGTGCGAATCGACGTCGGCGATGCGCCCCTCGTTGAGGACGATGATCCGGTCGGCGAGCGCGAGCGTCGAGACGCGCTGGGCGATAATGATCGTCGTTCTGCCTTCCATGAGCTCGCGGAGCTGGTTCTGGATGAGCCGTTCGGTGGCGGCGTCGAGGCTCGAGGTACAGTCGTCGAGAATCAGCAGGCGCGGGTCCTGCAGAATCGTCCGGGCGATCGCGACGCGCTGCTTCTGCCCGCCGGACAGCCCCACCCCGTACTCGCCGACGATGGTGTCGTAGCCGCGGGGCAGCGAGGCGATGAAGTCGTCGATCTGCGCGTGCCGGGCGGCTTCGCGGATCTCCTCCCGCGTTGCGTCGGGCCGCGCGAAGGCGATATTCTCCGCGATCGTGGCCGAGAAGAGAAAGGTCTCCTGGAGCACCGTGCCGATTTGCGAGCGGAGGTACGGCAGGCGCCACTCCTCGATGGGACGGTCGTCTATCAGCAATCGCCCCTCGGTGGGGAGGTAGAACCGCGGGATGAGCGAGATCAGCGTACTCTTCCCCGCACCGGTAAGCCCGAACAGCGCGACGTGCTCGCCCGGCTCGATCGTACACGAGACGTCGTGAAGCACCGGCGGGTGTCCTTCGTAGCTGAAGCCCACGCGGTCGAAGGTCACGCGCCCCTCGATCGGATCGGTTCGCGTCCCGGTATCGCCCTGCTTCTGGTCGGGCGTGTCGAGAATCTCCCGGATCCGGATCGTGGAGCCTTGCGCCATCGACACCATCGACGTGTTGAGCGCGAGGATCATGATGGGGAAGCGCATGATGTTCATGTACGCGACGAAGGCGAGCAGCACGCCCAGACTCATCGTGCCCTCGATCACCTGCCAGCCGCCGAAAAGGAGGATCACGAGCGCGCCGACGCCGTCGCTCACGAGGAGGATCGGGTTGAGGTAGACCTGAAGCAACGAGACGCCGAGGTCCTTGTCGAGCATCTCGCGGTTCTCGCGCTCGAAGAGCTCCTTCTCCTTCTCCTCGGCGGAGAACGCCTTCGCAACGCGTATACCGGTGAGGTTCTCCTGGATACGCGCGTTCAGATTCCCCATCTGGCGCTGCTGGCGCAGGACCGCGGTGCGCATCCGTCGGCTGAAGTGGAGAATCACGGCGAAGAAGATCGGCACGAAGACGAAGACGACGAGCGCGAGCCGCCAGTCCTGGTAGAGCATGAGCCCGAAGACGGTCAGCGAGATGAGGATGATGCGCGTGCGGTGCTCGATGCCGAAGGCGAGGAAGTTCCGGATCATCTGGATGTCGTACGTGACGCGCGACATGAGATCGCCGGTGCGCGCCTGGTCGTAGAAGGTGAGCGGGAGGTGCTGGAGTTTCTCGTAGAGCGTGTTGCGCAGGTCGCGGACGACCGACTCGGCGAGCCGCCAGTAGTTCCGCACCATGAGGTGGATGAAGACGCCTCGCACGATACCGACGACGACCATGACGCCGCAGACGAGCAGCAGGAGATCCATCACCCCGGGTTCGGCGATACGGGGGTAGACGTTGTCGGTCACGTAGCCGATCGCGATGGGAAGCGTCTGCGCGAGCAGGTCGAAACCGATCATCGTCAGCATCGCGACGATCAGCGCGCTGCGATGAGCGCGCAGATACGGCAGGAGGCGCTTGATGATTTGCAGCATGGGTCCTACTTCATCGTTTCTGGCTTGGGGCGGAGACTTCAGAGGCGATCATACCCCGTCGCGCGACGAGCGGCAATGCCGTCGGGGGCGGTCGTCGTGGTAGAATGCCGATGTGCCGAACCGATTCCCCCGAGACCTCCAGTACGCGAAGTTCTCAGCCTACGGCTTCCTCAAGAACCTGCGGTTCTTCGAGCCGTTCATGATCCTCTTTCTCGTCGAGCAGGGGGTACCCTTCCTCGAGGTGGGGACGCTCTACGCCATCCGCGAGATCGCCGTGAACGTGCTCGAGGCGCCCACCGGCGCGGTCGCCGACGCGCTCGGACGGCGACGGACGATGATCGCCTCGTTCGCCGCCTATCTCGTTTCCTTCGCCTTCTTCTGGTTCGGCTCGACGCTGGGGGTGTTCGTCGTGGCGATGCTGCTCTTCTCCTTCGGCGAGGCGTTTCGAACCGGAACGCACAAGGCGATGATCTTCGCCTACCTGAGGCTCCACGGGCTCGAGGGGCACAGCAACGACTACTACGGCCACACGAGGGCGTGGTCGCAGACCGGGTCGGCGGTTTCCGCGCTCGTCGCCGCGGGCATCGTGTTCGTCGCCGGCTCGTACCGATCGGTCTTCGCCTTCTCGATGATCCCGTACGCGCTCGACCTGCTGCTGATGACGACCTACCCGCGTGAGCTCGACGGCGAGGTCGGCGCGCTGAACCTCGAGCGGATCCGTCGCAGCTTCACGGACCTCGTGCGCGGGTTGCGGGAGGCGGCGCGCCGGCCGCGCGCGCTTCGGTCGGTCCTCAGCGCCGCGGTGTTCTCGGGCTACTTCAAGGGGATCAAGGACTACCTGCAGCCGATGATCGCGGCGCTCGCGCTCACGCTGCCGTTCGCCGACGGGCTCACCGACCGGCGCCGCGAGGCGCTGCTGGTCGGCGTCGTCTACACCTTCATCTACCTGCTGACCTCGGTCGCATCCCGCAATTCGGCCGGTCTCGCGCGGCGGCTGCGTAACCCCGAACGAGCGCTGAACTGGGAGCTTCTCGCGGGGCTCCTCCTCGCGCTCGTCGTCGGGGTCACGCGCGCGGCCGAGCTCGCGCTCGTCCCGGTGATCGTCTTCATCGCGCTTTACGTCCTGCAGAACCTCAGAAAGCCGGTCGCCGTCTCGGTAGTCGCCGACCGGGTTCCCGAGCGCGTACTCGCGACGGTGCTTTCGGTAGAGTCGCAAGCTCAGAGTATCCTCGCCGCGCTCGCGGCCTTCATCGTCGGGGCGACGGCGGAGGCAGTCGCGGGGAACGTCGGCCCGGGCGTGGCGGCCGCCGCGGTCGCGGGGCTGCTCGCGTTGCCCTTTCTGTGGCTGCGCGGCGAGGAAGGAGCGCCGCGTGCGCGCGCTCGGTGATTCCACCAACCGCCCCCGGACAGCCGCCCCCCGGGGCCCGCTCAGCCTTCGCGGCTCAGGTCCACGAGACTTCGCACGCGCAGCGCCTTCTTCGCCTGCGCGAGCGTCATCTTCGCCGACGGGGTGATCGTCAGCGACGCCGGGCCGCCCGGGCGGACGTGGACGAAGTTGTCGTCCGCGCGGAAGTCGGTCCCGTCGAGCTCGACCCACGCCCAGAGCGCGACCGCCTTGCTCTTGAGCGTCACGCGGAACGACCCCTTCCTGCCGTCCTTCACGGTCGCGGCGAGCTGGGGGTCCTGAGCGAGCTCGAAGTGCTTCGGGCGCGCGAAGGTCACGAGGTTCTCGGCGACGCGCGTGCGACCATCGTAGGCTTCGAGCCAGACGAGGATGTCGCGCTCGCTCCGCGCCTCGATGAACTTCTGCAGCCGGAGCGTGTGCACGCGCTTGTCGCCGTTCTTCCGGCTCTTCACCTGCTTCTCGCCGGTGTCGAGCTTCTTCCCGCGCGCATCGGTGACGGCCCACTTCAGCGTGAGCTCGCGCGTCTCGAGGGCGTCGTTGGTGAGGTGCACCTCGACCGTACCGGCGTCCGCATCCTCGAGCCCTGAGAGCAAGAGCGGGGCGAAGAACTTCTTCGCCATGTAGTGCAGCGCCTTCCAGCGATGGTGGTAGTCGATCGACGACCAGCTCGCCACCGGCCAGGTGTCGTTGAGCTGCCAGTAGATCGTACCCATCCCACGCGGCATCGAGCGGCGCCAGTGCTCCACCGCGTACTTGATCGCCATCCCCTGGAGTATCTGGCTCGACCAGAGCGTCTCGTCGAAGCCGGTCGGCAAGCGGAACCAGTCGAGCATGTAGTGCATGATCGTGCTGTTCCCGATGCCGCTGCGCTGGTGGTGCTCCATCACGTAGCTCGTGACGTTGCGGTCCTCCGGCGCGGTGTAGCCGTGCGTCGTCTTCGGCTCGGGAAAGCTCTGAAAGCCGAACTCGGAGTTGAACCGGTGCTCGCACGTCCGGTACCACTCGAACGGCTTGAGACCGTGCCAGACGTCCCACAGGTGCGCGTCGCCGCACGTGGGGTTGCGGTGATCGGCGCGGTCGCCGCACGGGCTGTGCGGGCTGCCGGGCCAGTACGCGGTCTCGCCGTCGTACTCGCCCACGATCGAGGGCAGGAGCTTGTCGAAGACCGCACCGTAGTCGTCCCAGCTCATCGTGCGCTCGGTCCACTCGGGTCCCACGAGCCCCTGCTCGAGCTCGTTGTTGCCGCACCAGAGCGCGAGCGAAGGATGATGACGGAGCCGACGGACGTTGTCGATCGCCTCCTGCTCGACGTTCGCGACGAAGCGGTCGTCCCAGGTCGGATAGCCGTAGCAGGCGAACATGAAGTCCTGCCAGACGCAGATGCCGTACTCGTCGCACAGGTCGTAGAAGACGTCTTCCTCGTAGAGGCCGCCGCCCCAGACGCGGAGCATGTTCATGTTCGCCTCCGCCGAGCTCGCGATCAGATCGCGATAGCGCTCCGGCGTCACGCGGTCGTTGTACGCGTCGGCGGGGATCCAGTTCGCGCCCTTGCCAAAGAACGGCACGCCGTTGACGACGAAGCGAAACGACTCGCCCCACTCGTCGGGATGACGGTCGAGCTCGAGCGTGCGCAGCCCCACGCGGCGTGTCCACCGGTCGAGCTCGCCGCCGTCGGCGTCGGCGAGATCCACCTCCACCTCGTAGAGCGGCTGGTCGCCCATCGTGTTCGGCCACCAGAGCTCCGGATTCGTGATCGAGACCTTCGCTCGCGCGCTCCCGGCGATCACCGCGACGACCTTCTCCCCGACCCGCGACCCGCCCCGGCTGACGGTCACCTTCGCGTTCAGCCGGGCGGAGCGCGCTCCCTCTGCCGCCACGGCGACCTCGAGGTCGACCCGCTTGCGGCTGCGGTGGTGTTGCGTGACGTGAACGTCCGCGAGGCGGGCGGTCGAAAAACCCACCAGCTCGATGTCACGCCAGATGCCGCAGGTGACCGTACGGATCCCCCAGTCCCACCCGAAGTTGCACTGCTCCTTGCGAATGTAGCCGTGGTACCCGATCTTCTCGCCTCCGTTCCATCCCGGCAGATGGCGTTCGGCCTCCTTGCGGATCGTGTAGTCCAGCGCACGCGCAAAGCGGATACGGATCGTGTTCGCGCCTTCCTTGAGCGCGGGCTTCACGTCGAGCTCGTAGCGGCGGAACATATTGTCCGTCCTCGCGATCTCCTTGCCGTTCACGCGGATGGTGGCGAGCGTGTCGAGCCCGTGGCAGACGAGCAGCACGCGCTCGTGCGCGAGCAACTCGGCCGGAACGGTAAAGCTGCGGCTGTACTCCCATTCGGTCTCGGCAACCCAGTACGCGTCGAACTCTCGCGTCCGGTAGAAGGGGTCCTCGATGCGACCGGCATCGAGCAGGTCGGTGTGGATACATCCGGGCACGTTTCCCGGTACGGTGAGACGCCCGTTGGCATCGCGTGCGGTCCATCGTCCGTTGAGAGAGAGAGTCGTCATGCAGGCTCCTTGCTCGAAGCGTACGATACCTGTCGCGTTCGCTCTTGCCATGATATGATCATTCGTTGAACTCATTTGATCTCCGACGAACCAGAACACTATGACGAACAGCACAGCTACACGATTTCGCGCCTGTGAGGTGCTACGAGGGAATCAGGAATACAGCTGCCACAGCGTCGACGAACGGGGGGTGTGGGGGTTCGAGCCGCACCTGCACGTCGATTGCTGCGATCTCACTTACGTCGAGCACGGTCTGCTCGTCCAGCACATCAACGGCCGGCAGACGGAGATACGCCCCGGAGAGATGACGCTCGTTCGCCCGGGGGATCTCCATCGCGTGTGGGGCAGGGATCTGGTGATGTACAACATCAACTTTCGCGACGAGTCGCTGCGCCTCGCAGCGTCGTACCTGGGCGTGAGCCGGCTCGTCGACGAGCTCCTGCAGTCCGGATGCGCGCCGGTCGTCCCGGTCGCGCCGCGGCATCGGGCGTCCACACTGATCGACTACCAGGACCTGCTCGTCAGCCAGCACGGCGCGCACGCGCGGCAGCTCTTTCGAGCCTTCCTCGTTCGCTGGATCCTCGAGGTGGCCGGCGAGGGCCGCCCGGAGCAGGCGGCATCGCAGCCGCCGTGGCTGGCGGAGCTCCTCGCGTACATCGAGGAGCACGTGGAAACGCCCGTTACCGTCGCCGAACTCGCAGCCGTGGCCGGCCGCAGCGCCGAGCACGTCGCGCGAACGTTCCGGGCGCACCTGGACACGACGCCATCGGCGGCGATCAACCGCGCCCGACTCAACCGTGCGGCGCTGCTGCTCGCGCACACGAATCGGCCCATCCTCGACATCTGTTACGGGCTCGGATACAACAGCCCCAGCTACTTCTACCGGCTCTTCCGGCGAGCCCACGGCCTCCCGCCCAGGAAGTACCGCGAGGAGCACACGGTGCTCCCGGTCGCCGTGCCGCCGGGAGACGAGCCGGCCGCCGGGACCACGACGCCCGACGACGAGAGGTCTACGCCGCGCCGGGGAAGAGGAAGGGAAGCGCCACGAACGTCCCGATCGCGCTCCCGAGCGTCGTGAAGAAAAACACGAGCAGGATCCGGGTAATCCGATTGCGGTAGAAGCCCCGCAGGCTCGTGATGTCGTCCTGCAGCTGCTCGAAGTCCACGACTCGCGGCTTACGCAGAACCGCCTCGAGGAGCCCACTGACGAACCCTACGCCGATCGTCGGGTTCATGCTCGTGAAGGGCGCCGCGAGAAAGCTGATGACGATGTTCAGCGGGTGCGCGAGCGCGACGATCGCCCCTATCCCCGAGAGCGTTCCGTTGACGAGGAACCATCGCACGAGCATCTGCAGACCGCCGTCCCAGCCGGACCGCACGAAGCCCCACGCGATGAGCCCGGCCACGACCGCCGGGATGATCCACGGGATCACCTTGCGAACCGTTCCGGGAGGCGGCACCGTATCGATTCGCTCGAGGTCGGGTCGCTCGACGCCCTGGTGGATCGACGTGAGCCAGCGGGCGATGCCGGGCACGTGACCGGCGCCCACGACGACGAGGATCCGCGATCCCTCGGTCTCGTAGCTCTTTGCCGCGATGTACTGGTCGCGCTCGTCGATCAGCACTTCCTTCGCCGCGGGAAGGTAGTCGGCGAGCTCGTTCATCATCCCCTCGAGCGCGCCCTGCTCCTTGAGCGCCTCGATCTCCTCCGGAGGAAGCTTCTCGCGGCTGAAGACCGACCCGAGCAGCGCCGCGAGCATCTTCATCTTGCCCCAGAACCGGGCCTTCGCCCACGCGCGTCGCAGTGTCGTGTGGATCTGCCGGTCGACGAAGCTCGTAGGAATTCCCAGCCCCTGCGCCTCCTGCATCGCCGCGAGCATCTCCTCGCCCGGCGTGACTCCCAGGTCGGCGCCCATGCGGCGCTGGAAGCTCGACAGCACGAGGTTGCCCAGCAGGAGGAAGCCCTTCTTCTCGCGGATCACCTCGTAGACGTTCAGGCTCTCCCAGCTGCGCTTCTCCACGAGCGAGCGGTGCCGGGCCGCGTCGATCTCCACGCAGACGCGATCGGGCTCGAGCTCGCGGATCGCGCGCCCCACCTCGTCGACGCTGTCGCGCGAGACGTGCGCGGTTCCGAGCAGGATGAACTCGCGCCCGCCGAGCTCGAGGCGGGTCACGTTCAAGGTCGATTCAGATGCGGGTGTATCCATGGGTCTCTCTTCGCCGCGGCGCGCCGCGTGGTGGAATCTGCCGCCGGCTGCACGCCGGCTACGCCTTCTTCTTCGCGCCCGCTTCCACGAAGCGCTTGCGCAGGCCTTCCTCGCCGGGGTAGAGGTCGCGCGGGATGCTGCCGCCGCCCATGTGGATGTGACCACCCCCGGCGCCTATCCCGTCGAGCGCCGTGCGGATGATCACATCCGCCGGACGGTCGTTGTCCTCGCTTCGGACCGACAACCGGTACTCCTCACGGTCGGGCTCCACGACGACCACGAAGCTGAGCTCGCGCAGTCCGAGGAAGAAGTCCGCGACGAGCGCCATCACTTCCTGCGTACACTCCTTGGTGACCGGCACGAAGCAGAAGTCGCCGGCGACCACGCACGCGTTGATCGCCTCGCGGAAGAGCCCCAGGTCGCGCAGCGAGAGGCTGTTCTTGAGCAGGCGACTGCCCATGCGCCAGTCGCCCTTGAAGAAGAGCTCGGTGAACGCGTCGAGGTCGGGCTCGGACACGCCGCGAGTCATGAAGCCGGTGTCCATCATCAGCCCGATCAGCAGCGCCGTGGCGATCGAGCCGGAGAGCTCGACGCCGGTCTCCCGGTAGTAGGTGTAGACGATGGTGCAGCAGGCGCCGAAGTCCTCGCGGATATCGTGGAACTGCGTCGCCGGCTTTACCGGGGGGCTGTGATGGTCGATCACGCCGTAGATCTCGCCGGGCAGCCCGGAGATGTTGCTGTTGCCTACGAAGCCGTCGACGATGATGACCTGCGCGTCCTCGGCGATACGGACGTCGGAGGCGGCCTGGATGGGAATCTTGAGCGTCTCGATCTCCTCGCCGAGCGAGGCGCTCTGAATCGTGCCGCCGTAGCTGAGATCGGCCTCGATCCCGTCCTGGCGCAGCAGGTGCGAGAGCGCGTACGCCGCACCTACGGCGTCGTGGTCGGGAAAATCGTGCGCCTGGATGACGACCGGCCGCTCGCGGTCGATGCCTTCGAGCAGGTCGGCGTAGCTACTCACCGGGGTCCTCCTCCCCGGAACGATACGCCCGCAGACGCCACCTGGCAAGTCGCCGCTCGACGAACCCCGGCTGCAGCCCCTCCTCCGCCTCGAGGAAGGCCGCCTGCGCGGTCTGCACGCGCCCGAGGAGCTCGAGCTGCGCACCCAGGTAGAAGTACATCTGCGCCTTGAGCGTATCGTCGGTGGAGGCGCGGATCTGGCTCATCGCGTACCCCTCGTTGCCCGGCTGGAGGTAGTAGCGCATCGAGTCGTAGTAGAGCGAGTCGCGCGGAACCGTATTCACGATGCCGTTGAGGAAATCGGTCGCGTCCCGGTCGCGCCGGCCGCTCTTCAGCGCGAGCGCGGCGAGGAGCGCGAGATCGTAGCGCCGGTCATCCTCTTCGTACGCTCGCTCGAGGTAGGCGAATGCCTCGTCGAACGCCTCGGTCATGTAGGAGAGGACGCCGATGGGCGCGAAGGCGGGTGAGTAGTCGGGACGCATCGCGAGCGTGCGCTCGTAGTCGGCGAGCGCGCCGTCGATCTCCTCCTGCGCGTCCCGCGCGCGCGCGCGCAGCGCGAAACCGAGGAAGCGCTCCTCGTTGAGCTCGATCGCGCGCGTGAAATCCGCCTCCGCGCCTTCGAAGCGGCGCCGCTCGAGCCTCACGCGACCGCGATCTATGTAGTGCCAGTAGAACTCCGGGTCGAGCTCGATCGCGGTGGTCAGGTCGCTCTCGGCGGCGCCGAGCTCGTACTGCAGCGCGCGCGCGCGCGCCCGGTCGCTGTATGCGAACGGGTAGCCCGGTTCGAGCTCGATCGCCGCGGAAAGCTCCTCTTCCGCCTCCTCGTAGCGTTCCTGCCGGAGGTAGACGTTGCCCAGGCCGACGCGTGCAACCAGGTCGTCGGGCTCGTTTTCCAGAACGGCGCGGAAGTTCTCCGCCGCGTCGCGATACGATCGGCCCTGGACCTGGAGCTCCGCGAGCGCGGCGCGCGCCCGGACGTGGTCGGGTTCGAGCTCGAGGACGCGCTCGAGGAGCCGACGCTGTTCATCCTCCTCGCCCTCAGCGCCGCGCACGAGCGCGAGGAGATAGAGGGCGTCGGTGTTGTCGGGCTCTTCGGCGAGCACGCTGTCGAGCACGTGGGCCGCCTCGCCGGGCTCGCCGGCGATGAGAAAGAGGTTGGCGAGCAGGACCCTCGTCGCGGGGTCGTTCGGGTCGTCGAGCTCTGCCTTCTCGTACGCGGCGATCGCCGCCCCCGGGTCGCCCGCCTGGACGGAGAGGCTGATCGCGTCGTACGCCTCGGGCACCGTGAGCACGGGCTCAGGCTCTGCCGGGGCGGCCTCCGGGGCAGTCTCGGCCGGCTCGGCGGCAGACGGGGCGGCGTGTTCCGGCTGCGTGGTCTCGCAGCCGGCGAGCGCCAGCGCCAGGATGACGGCGGCAAGCGCGCAGAGCGTAGACAGCAAGTTTCGTCGCATCGCGGGCCCGATCATATCGATGTGCGTTCCGTTGCACAAGCGAGGAGCCGTTGCTACAATCAGCGCCGCATGACAAAGTCCGGCAGGGCCTACTTCCTCGTGCCGATCGTCTACATCGGCGTCATTTTCGGCCTTCTGTTTCTCCAGTTCTCCGGCGGAGAACGATTCACCCGGTCGGTCGGGCCGCTGACCCTGAACGCGACGCGCGGCGCGGCGGGCGACGACGGCACGCCGGAGGTGCGCGAGCTCACCGTTTCCTTCGACGGCATCTCGTTCTCGTTCGCCGAGGACACCGGACTGATCGTCGAGACCGCCGACGACGTCACCGACATGCGTGCGATCGGGTACGACGTGCTCGACGACGGGTTCGAGATCGAGTTCGAAGGCGGCTACGCGCTCTCGCTGCTGATCGCGGCCGATCCGACGCGCGAGCTCCAGCTCCGGCTCGAGCTGCCCGACCAGCCTGAAGGCCTGCGCGAGGTCTCGATCCCCTTCGACCACTCCGGGACGCCGATCGACGCCGAGACGGCGCGGACGAGCTTCATCACGCTCGGCATCGGAGACGACGAGTACTACTTCACCGCGCCGCCCCGCGCGTCGATCGACCTCGAAAACCGCAAGATCGTCCTCGAGCCGGAGGCCGCAGGACAGGCCATTCGCTACGTCGAGGCGACCGAAGGCGACCCGACCAGGGTCGTCGGTTGGTTCGAGGACGAGACGCTGGCGATCGCAGACGCCGAGTACGCCCAGACGATCGGCTCGTGGGTCGAATCGGCCTACGACGGCTGGGCGAGCGGACGGTACAATGCAACCCGGTTGACCTGGGACGGACCGGGAGGCTTTGCGAGCTTCAGCGAGGAGACGCTCGCGGCGTACCTCGCCGAAGCGTGGGCGCGCGACGAGTACGATCGGGCGTTCACGGAGATGCGCCGCGCGACCGACCTGCACGCCGACGAGCTCTCGCTCCTCTCCGCGCCCTTCCTGGGGAACCTGGACGAGATCCGCGAGCGCTTCATCGAGAACGACCGTGCCCGAATCGACCTGCTCGAAGAGCAGCTCGACTCCGAGGATGCCACGCTGTTTCGACGTCCGTCGGTCTTTCTCCTCGCCGCCGATCGCGGCAGCGAAGAGCTCTACAGCCGATTGCTCGAGTTCACGCGTGGGGTCGAGCTTCGCAGCCTCGACCTCGAAAGCGCGATCGGGCTGCTGCGCAACCTCTTCCTCGAGCCCCTCCCCGACGACCGCGCGACGTCGGCCGCGCTGCGCAGCGTCGACCTGATCCAGCTGAAACTGCTCGGCGCGATCGTGCGTACGGACGCGGGATTCTTCGTCCAGACCTCACCGGGGCAGATCGACCTCTACCAGAGCGCGGTCGCCGGCGCGGTGCTCGACGCCTACGGTTCGTCGCGCGGAGACCGGACGATGACGACGATCGGTCGCAATCTGGTCGCGTCGGTGCTCTCGCTCGCCGACGCCAACGGGATGACGCCCTCCTCGCTCCTCGTACGAGGCGAGACCGTGGAGACTGCCGAGGGCGCGATCGCGCCCGAGCGTCTCTACCCCCTCCTCGCCGAGGCGCCGAACTATCCGCGAGAGGTATCGCTCTACGAGGAGGCCGGGAGCGGCACGTGGATCTGGACGATCGTCAACGTCCGCCCGATCCGCATGAGCGAATCCGAGTGGCGCTTCGAGCTCGCCTACCCTCGCCTGCGCACGTACTACCTCGTCGTGCAGGGGGTCCCGACGTTCGAGCAGATGGAGCTCTTCGGCCAGTCCTGGCGCGACGCGCCGGACTTCGAGATCTATAGCAAGGGGCGATACTACGACCCGCAGACCGACACGCTCATCATCAAGTACTACGACGACTCCGTCCGTCGCGAGATGGCGGTGTTCTTCTGATGCGCGTACCCGCCTTCCACACGCTGCCGCACGCGTGCGAGTTCTACTTCGTGCGCCACGGCGAAAGCGAGAGCAACGCCGAAGGTCGTATCCAGGGTCACCTCGATTCGCCGCTCTCGGAGCTGGGCCGATCGCACGCGCGGGCGGCCGCGCGATGGCTCGAGACGCGGGGGATCGACGCGATGCTCACCTCGCCGCTCTCGCGCGCGAGCGAGACCGCGCAGGTGATCGCGCGGCGTGTCGGCGTGACCGCGGTCGAAGAGCTCGCCGCGTTGATCGAGCTCGATACGGGCCGATTTTCCGGCGAGCGCCTGCGCGACGTCGCGACCGCCGACGAGGAGCTCTTCCGGCGGTTCCGCGTGCACAGCTGGGAGGCCGTGCCGGAGGCCGAGCGGATCGCGTCGCTCCAACGGCGCGCTCGTTCGGTCTGGGACCACCTCATCGAGCTCGCGCACAACGGCCGTCGGCGAATCGCGAGCGTCACGCACGGCGGGATGATCCAGTGGCTCATCAAGGCGACGGTGGGCGCCGACGAGCAGCGGTGGATGCCGCTGTTCGAGACGTCCAACTGCGGGATATTCCTCTTCGCCGCCGAATCGACCATGCCCGCCTCGTCCGCCGGAGACGATCCGCCGACGCCGGGAACCGGCTACTTCGGGAGCTGGAAGCTGATCAACTCGGTGCCCTACGAGTAGCGCCCGTCGCCGCGGCCCGGCCGGCCGCGCGATCCTACCCCAGCGCCCGCCGGAGCACGTCCTTCCAGTGCGCGAAGGCGCGGTCGTAGGCGGCCTGGACGTCGCCGGGCAGCTCGTCGGGGCTGAAGCGCTGCGCGACCGTGAGCCCCTTGAACGCGTCCTCCGGCGAAGCGAAGACGCCGGCGCCGATACCGGCGCCGCGCGCGGCGCCCTCGGCGCCGTCGGTGGAGTAGAGCTCGACGGTGGTCTTGCTCACCGCGGAGAAGGCGGTACGGAAGAGCGGGCTCTGGAACATGTTCGCGTTGCCGGCCTTGATGAGGTCGATCTGCATGCCCATGTCGCGCATGATCTCGAGCCCGTACCCGAGCGCGAAGACGACGCCCTCCTGACCGGCGCGAAGCAGGTGCTCGCGGCGGTGGACGTTGAAGTTCAGCGCGTGGATCGACGCGCCGATGTCGTTGTTCTCGAGCGTCCGCTCGGCCCCGTTGCCGAAGGGCAGGACGACGAGGCCTTCGCTGCCGATCGGCGCCTGCTCGGCGATCTCGTTGATGTCGCCGTACGAGGTGGTGCCGAAACTGTTGTCGACCGTGTTCTGCTTGAGCCAGCGGTTGCAGATACCCGTGCCGTTGACGCACATCAGCACGCCGTAGCGCTTTCGGTCTGGCGCGTGGTTGACGTGCACGAAGGTGTTCACGCGCGAGCGCTCGTCGTAGGCGGGCCGGTCGACGACGCCGTAGACGACGCCCGAGGTGCCGGCGGTGGCGGCGAGCTCACCGGGCTCGAGCACGCTCAGGCTGAGCGCGTTGTTCGGCTGATCGCCGGCGCGGTAGGAGACGGGAGTACCCTCGGGTACTCCGAGCTCCTTCGCCGCCTCCGCGGTGACCGTGCCGTGGTCGCCGAAGCTCTCGCGATACTCGGGCAGGACGTCGTGGTCGAAGCCGTAGTAGTCGAGCAGGAACTCGGCCGGCGCCTCGTTGCGGGAGTCCCAGAGGATACCCTCGGAGAGGCCGCTCGCGGTCGTGTAGAGCTCGCCGGTCATCCGGTAAGCGAGGTAGTCGCCCGGGAGCATCATCTTCCAGACCGACTCGTAGAGCTGCGGCTCCTCGTTCTTCACCCAGGCGAGCTTTGCGGCGGTGAAGTTGCCCGGCGAGTTGAGCAGGCGCGAGAGCGTCTCGGACTCGCCGAGGTCGGAGAACGCCTTCTCGCCGTAGGGGATGGCGCGGCTGTCGCACCAGATAATGGAGGGACGGAGCACCGTCCTGTTCTTGTCGATCACGACGAGGCCGTGCATCTGGTAGGAGATGCCGATCGCGCCCACGGCATCCAGAGCCGCCGCGTGCTTCTCGCGGAGCATCCCCACGGCCCGACGCATGTGCTCCCACCAGAGCTCCGGGTCCTGCTCGGCCCAGCCGGGCTGCTTCGCGACCATGTCCAGCTCGGTCTCCGGCGAAGTCGCGCTTGCGACCGAGCGGCCGGTGGCCACCTCGAGGAGGCTCGCCTTGATCGAGCTCGACCCGACGTCGAATCCCAGCAGATAGTCGGCCATACTACGCCTCGATCGCTCGCTGCAGGTTCTCGGCGGTGAAGCCGAGATACTCGGCGACCTCGCCCCCGGGGCCCGATTCGCCAAACCGGTCGAGCGCGAACACGTTCTCGCTGCCGGAGGCGATCGCCTGCCATCCGAAGCTCACGCCCACCTCCGCGGCGACGACCTTCACGCCGGCCGGGAAGAGCGCGGTGCGGAAGCTCTCATCCTGTTCGCGCAGCCGCTCCATCGACACGACGGAGACGACCCGCACCTTCCGGCTCGACTTCTCGGCCGCCTCGCGCGCGAGGCTCACCTCGCTGCCGGTCGCCGCGACGACGACGTCCGGGGTGCCATCGGTATCTTTCACGACGTAGGCGCCGCGTCGCGCCTCGCGCTTCCATCCTTCCGGTTTCGCGTAGTTGACGAGGTTCTGCCGCGTGAGCAGCAGCGCCGTGGGGCCCTCGAGCCGCTCCATCGCCATGAGCCACGCCTCCGCCGTTTCTTCCTCGTCACCCGGCCTGATGACGGCCACGTTGGGAATCGTGCGCAGCGCCGCGGCGTGCTCGACGGGTTGATGCGTCGGGCCGTCTTCGCCGACGAAGATCGAGTCGTGCGTGAAGACGTAGACGACCGGAAGGCCCATGATCGCGGCGAGCCGGATCGACGGCCGCATGTAGTCTGAAAAGACGAGGAAGGTCGCGCAGAACGGCCGGAAGAGGCCGTAGAGCGCGAGCCCGTTGGTCACCGCGCCCATGGCGTGCTCGCGGACGCCGAAGTTTATCGTGCGTCCGGTGGGCGTCTCGGTCGTGAAGACCCCGTGCTGGGGCATCGCGGTGATGTTCGACGCGGCGAGATCCGCCGCCCCCCCAATGAAGCCCGGCACCGTGTCCGCGATCGCGTTGAGAACCGTGCCGCTCGCCTTGCGCGTAGCGTTCTTGCCGCCCACCTCGTAGTCAGGAAGCTTCACGTCCTTCAGGTAGTCGACGCTGCCGGCGCGCGTTGCGTCCCACTGTTTCGCGAGCTCGGGGTTCTCGTTTCGCCACGCGTCGAACTCGGTCTTCCACGCGTCGTGGGCCTTCTGAAGCTCGCCCGCGCGGGCGGCGAAGTGCGCGGTCGCGTCGGGATGGATGAAGAACTCCTGGTCCTCCTCGAGACCCAGATTCTTCCGCGTCGCCTTGATCTCGTCCTCGCCGAGCGGGGCGCCGTGCACGCCGCTCGTCCCTGCCTTGTTCGGGGATCCCTTCCCGATGACCGTGCGCATCACGATCAGGCTGGGCTTGTCGGTCACCGATTTCGCCTTCTCGATCGCCTTCTCGATCGCCTTCGCATCGTACCCGTCCACGTGCTGGACGTGCCAGCCGTACGCCTCGAAGCGCGCGCCGACGTCTTCGGTGAAGGTCATGTCGGTACTGCCGTCGATCGAGATATCGTTATCGTCGTAGAAGACGGTCAGTCGGCCCAGGCCCAGGTGCCCCGCGAACGAGCACGCCTCCGAGGAGACGCCTTCCATCATATCGCCGTCTCCGGCGAGGGCGTAGGTGTAGTGATCGACGACCGTACGCTTCCCGGTGTTGTACGTGGCGGCGGCCATCCGTTCGGCGATCGCCATGCCCACGGCGTTCGAGATGCCCTGCCCGAGTGGCCCGGTCGTCGTTTCGATCCCTACGGTGTGCCCGTACTCCGGATGGCCCGGCGTCTTCGAGCCGACCTGCCGGAATCGCTTGAGCTCGGCAAGCGGCAGATCGAACCCGGCGAGATGGAGCAACGAGTAGAGAAACATCGACCCGTGTCCGGCGGAGAGAACGAAGCGGTCACGGTTCGGCCAGGCAGGATCGGCGGGGTCGTACGTCATCACGTCGCCGTAGAGAAGCGCGCCGAGCTCCGCGCATCCCATCGGCAGGCCGGGGTGCCCCGAGTTCGCCGCCTCGACGGCGTCCATCGAGAGCGATCGAATAGAGAGTGCAATGGCGTCTATCTGTGCCTGATCCATGAGTTCCTCCGAGATCGATTTCGGCCCGTATCATAGCAGGGCACGCCGAAGGTGTCACGGCGCGGGGCTGCGGCTTCCGCGGGCTGCGGCTTCCGCGGGCTGCGGCGGCTTCCGCAGCCGCGCCCCTGCTGATACAATCGGCCCATGCGTATTGCACTCCTCCCCGGCGACGGAATCGGTCCGGAAGTCATGGCCGAAGCGGTCAAGGCGCTCGAAGCGGTCTCGCGCGTCTTCTCGGTGCCGATCGAGAGCGACGAGGCTGACGTGGGCGGCATCGCGATCGACAACCACGGCACCGCGCTGCCCGAGACGACGCTCGAGACCTGCCGCAACGCAGACGCGGTGCTCTTCGGGTCGGTCGGAGGCCCGAAGTGGGAGTCGCTCCCGCCCGACCAGCAGCCCGAGCGCGCGGCGCTCCTGCCGCTGCGCAAGATCTTCGGGCTGTTCGCGAACCTCCGCCCGGCGATCATCTTCCCGGAGCTCGTGGGAGCCTCGCCGATCCGCGGCGACATCATCGGCGACGGGCTCGACCTGCTCGTCGTCCGCGAGCTCACCGGCGGCATCTACTTCGGCGAGCCGAAGTCGCGCGACGCCAACCGCGGCATGGATACGATGGTCTACACGCGCGAGGAGATCGAGCGGATCGCGCGCGTCGGCTTCGAGGCGGCGCGCGCGCGGAGCAAACGCCTCTGCTCGATCGACAAGGCGAACGTCCTGCAGACGATGGTTCTGTGGCGCGAGGTCGTGACCGACGTCGCGAAGGAGTTCCCCGACATCGAGCTCTCGCACATGTACGTGGACAACGCGGCGATGCAGCTCGTCCGAAATCCGCGCCAGTTCGACGTGCTGCTGTGCGGTAACATGTTCGGCGACATCCTCTCCGACGAGGCGTCGATGATCACCGGATCGCTCGGGCTGCTGCCGAGCGCCTCGCTCGCCGAGTCGCGTCCCGCCAGCCTCGAGAACCCGATCTTCGGGCTCTACGAACCGGCAGGCGGTTCGGCCCCGGATATCGCCGGACGCGGCATCGCGAACCCGATAGCGCAGATCCTGTCCGCCGCGCTCATGCTGCGGCACAGCTTTGGCATGGAAGAGGCCTACCGGGCGATCACGAACGCGGTTGCGCAGACGCTCCGCGCCGGCTACCGCACCGCCGACATCACGGAGGCAGGCGAGACCGCGGTGGGAACCGCGGAGATGGGAAACCAGATCGCCGAGCGGGTTATCGCGGGGTAGCGGCTGGACGTGCGCGGTTCCCGGCCGGCGCGGAGGCCTACCGGCGCTCGAGCTCGGCGGCGATCTCGTCGAGCGAAATCGCCTCGCTCTCGAGCAGCACGAGCAGGTGGTAGAGCAGGTCGGCGGTCTCGCTCGTGAGCGTCTCGCGCGTCGAGGCGAGCAGGAGCTCGACCGCTTCCTCGCCCGTCTTCTTGCGGATTTTCTCGGATCCCGATGTGAACAGATGAGTGGTGTAGCTGCCTTCGGGGAGCTCGGCGTGCCGCTCGGCGACGAGCGCCGCGAGCTCGGTCAGGACGCGGCCGATGCGCGTCGCCCCGTCGGTGTCGCCGCGAGAGGCGGCGTCTCCGCTCGGCGCGCCCGCCCCCGGGCCCGCGTCACCGCCGTGGGTCGCGTCCTGAGTTTCGTCTGCGTCCGGCCCGGCCGCACCGTAGTCGGCCGCGTCGACCTCTTCGCCGAGCACCGCCTCGTACCACGTCCCGCGGTCGGCGATCGTGACGGCGGTCTGTTCGTAAAACGGAAGCAGCCTCCCCGTTCCGGGGTGGAGCGCCCACAGGTGTCCCCGCTCGATCGTCTTGCGGAAGCCCTTCGGGTTCTCTTCGAGCACGCCGACGGGACGTCCGTCCGGAGCGCAGACGACGAGCGGGCGGTTTTCTCGATCGGCGCCGACAGGGGCGGAGCCCGCGCCGCCGGGGGCCGATCCGTCGGTCGCGCCGCCCATCACCACTCCATCACGTCGGTGCCGGCGGCGACGGGGTCCTTGAAGACCTCGGCGAGGTCGATCGTGCCCTCGTAGATTGCCTTGCCTACGATGACCCCCACGACGTTCGACCGCGCCGCCGAGCGTACTTTCTCCAGATCGTCCATCGAGCCGATGCCGCCGCTGAGGATCACCGGCAGCCCGGAGGCGTCGGCCATCGCGTTGGTGCGGTCGACGTCGGGGCCTCCCATGGTCCCGTCGCGGTCGATGCTCGTGTAGACGATGCCGGTCACGCGGGCCTCCTTCGCGCGGGCGGCGAGATCGGTATCCTGGTACTGCGTCTCTTTCTCCCAGCCGGAGATGCGGACAGTGCCCTCGAGCGCGTCGATCCCCACGAGGAAGACGTCTCCGTAGTGGGCCACCCAGCCGGCGACGTTCTCGGGCCGGCGCGCGAAGGCGGTACCAACGACGAGCCGGTCGATGCCCAGGTCGAGCAATTCCTCAATGTCCTCGTCGCGCCGGATCCCACCGCCGAGCTGGATCGTCGCGTCGACGGCACGCCGAATCTTGCGGATCTTCTTGCGGTTCGCCCGGCTGTCGCCGCGCGCGGCGTCGAGGTCGACGACGTGGATGCGCCGCGCACCGGCGTCGGCGAACTTCCGAGCCATCACGACGGGGTCCTTCTCGTAGACGGTAGCCTCCTGGTAATCGCCGCGGACGAGGCGGACGCACTCGCCGCCCAGGATGTCGATTGCAGGTATGATGGTCATGGCGCCCTCCCACCGATGTCCCTGGAATATACGAAAAACGCCGGGACGCTGCTACGCGCCTTCGGCGAGATGCCGATGGAACGCGGCCACGTACGCCTCGAGCCCGGGGATCTCCACGGCGGACACCCTCTCCACGTCGAGCTCGAACCGGTCGGCGAGGTCAACGGGCCGCTTCGATTCGAGCGCCGCCCACCCGAGCAGCGCCGCGCCGAACGAGGTCGCCTCCGGCATGCCGCTGAGACGGAACGTCGCATTCGGCGCGAGCGTGGCGAGCAGCGCGTTGTAGTCGCGGTTGGTGCGGAAGCCCCCCTCGGTGTAGACGGTCACCCCGGGGACCAGCCCCACGCGCTCGAGCGCGGTGATCGTCTGGATCGCGAGCGAGAGGTTGAGAACGGCGAACGCCCGACGGGTGTTCGAGAAGAGCTCGGGCGCCGCCGAGCCGTCGCGCACGGACTCGAAGGGGGAGATCTCGCCGTGGTCGACGATACGAGCCTGCGAGTCGGGGAACTGGCCGGTCCCGCGCACGACCGCCGGCAGGATGAACTCCTCGGCGTCGGCGACGACGCCCTGGTAGACGCGAAGGTCGAAGTCGGGGAACCCTTGCATACCGAAGCGCTGCTGCAGGACGGAGGTGTACATCTCGAACTCCTGCCCGCCCATGAGGATCGATGTCTTCACCGGCTGGCGCAGCGCAGAGATGTTGTAGAAGACCGCCTTGCCTATCTCGTCCTCGGCGAAGGCGACGCGCTCCTCCGGGTGCATCGCGACGCACCAGGTCCCCGTCGAGTTCACGATGAAGTCCTCGTCGGGACGCTTGATGAGGTACGGCAGCAGCGACGAGTTCGAGTCGTGTACGCCCAGCGTCACCTTCGTCTCGGGCGAGAGCCCGGTGCGCCCGGCCACCGCCGGATCGAGCCGGCCCAGTACCGCCCCGGGGTCGTCGATCGACTCGGGAAGGAGACCGCGGACGTCCAGCGCGTCGGCGACCGACGAGTAGTCCATCCGCTCGAAGTCCAAGAGGTAGGTGTGGCAGCCGACGTAGGTAAAATCGGCCCCGCTCCGTCCGGTGAGCCGGTACGCGAGAAACTGCGGGTAGAACAGGACGTGGCCGACGCGCTTCCACGCCTCGGGCATCGAGCGCTGGAAGAAGAAAAGCGCCTTCGCGGCGTTCAGCAACGCGGGGAACTTCGGCGTGGCGGTCGCCCGCTGGAGATCGTCGGGCGACCCGCACCGCTCGTAGAAGGCCTCCTGGAAGGAATCGTCGGGCTCGTGCGTATAGTCGACGATGGGGATCGCGAGATCGCCGTCCTCACCCACGCACGCGATCGTCGCCCCGTGCGTCGCGATCGAGATGAGCCCGATCGCGTAGCGCGAGCCGAGCTGCGACAGCGTATCGAGCAGCCACTCCTCCACCGCTTCCGACGGGACCCACGGGATCCCGTCGCGCTCGACCGAATCGAAGGTCTTGCTGCGCGAATCGACGAGATCGAGCGCATCGTCGTAGACGTGCACCTTCTTGTTCGTCTTGCCTATGTCGATGACCGCTACGTAGGTCGTCTGCGTTCCGCTCATCTATGCCCCTCCGCTGATCGTCTTCCGGTAGCGCTCGACCTCCCAGCTCTCGATGAACCGGACGAGATGCTCGTCGAGCGGTCGCGCGCCGCCGAAGGATTCGGCGTAGGCGGCGATGGCGAGCTCGTCGGTGAACAGCGCCATGGCGGTGGCGGCGGCCTTCGGGGTCTCGGCCACGGCGAACGCTCCGAGTCCCTCGACGGCGAAGATCCGCGGCTCTGAGCCGTGCTCGCTCGTGTACGAGGTGATCTGCGAACGCAGGCCGGCGGCCGCGTTGGCGGGCGTACCCGGCAGGTAGATAGGCGCCGATCCGGCGTAGACGATGTGGTCGGGCGTGAAGGCGCCGGCGAGCGGCTCGAACGCCTCGCGAGACTCGACCCGGCGCGCGAGCTCGGCGTTGGCGGCGAACTCGACCGCGACCTCGCCGTGCCAGGCCGTCTCGATCGCGGCGAGCCACCGGTCGCGCGCCGCCTCGTCGGCGTCGACCGCGGAGGGGTCGGGCTCGCGAACGAGTGCGCCTCGTATCGTGCGCTCGACGTCGCGGTGGAGCGCGCGGATCTCCTCGGCGCTCTCGCCGGTGACGACGAGGCCGTGGTTCTGCAGCATCACGAGGCGCGGAAACTCGCCCTGCGCCTCCGCGTAACGCGTCGCAAGCCGTCGCATTTCGAGCGCGAGGATGTACCCGGGCTCGATCGCCGGAACCCAGAGCAGTCGCTCGCCGAAGAGCCGGCGCGCGGCAGCCTCGCCGTCCTGCGCGCAGGTCAGGCCGTTCACGAGCGAGGGATGCGTGTGAATGACGTAGGGATACGGGAACAGATCGTGCATGAGCGTTTCCACGCTCGGTCGCTTCTCCTCGCCCTCCTCGCGCGCGGCCATGAGGTCGGCGAGCGTCGCCGCCTCGCGCTCGGCGGGGTCCTGGGGATACGACGCCTCCCACGTCTTCGCGAGCTCGGCGCGCCGCATGCGCGCAAAGCCCTCCGGCCCGATCGACCCGAGCGGAAAGCCGCTCGCCTTGATGGAGAGCGTCGAATCGTCTTTGTACGACGTGTTTCCGCCCCCGGCGAGCACCCACCGCGGGTCCGATCCGTACTCCCGCGACAATTCGACAAGTTGCTCAAGACTCATAGTTACCTCCGTCGTCGAGCGCGTACTTGAGGCGCTCGCTCGCGCAGAACGGTACCACACCCTCGCAGACATCGGGAACAACCCACGGGGAGTCGACGAGCCGGATGGCCGCGTCGTTCAGCGGAAGCCGATAAAACTCCGCGCCGTAACGCGAGACGAAGGACTCCAGGCTGGGCCGATGGGAGCGTGCACGCTCGCCGCTCGCTCCGCCCGCTGCCGCCGCACGAGGGTCCGCGGACCCCGCCGCGGCCTCGGTCAGCGGCACACCCGCGTTCTCGAAGATCTCCGCGAGCAGGGGAATAGCCACAGGAGCGGTGTAGACGCCGGCGCAGCCGCAGGCGGCCTCCTTCGCCTCGCGAGGATGGGGAGCGCTGTCGGATCCGAAGAAAACGCGCGGGTCGCCGGAGAAGACCGCGTCGCGGATGGCCTGGCGGTCGCGCTCGCGCTTTGCGATCGGTTTGCAGAAATGGTGCGGACGCAGCTCGTCGCCCACCACGTCGTCGAGCGTCAGGAGGAGATGGTGCACCGTGACCGTCGCCGCGACCGTCTCCGGAAGCGAGGCGAGCATCTCGATCGCGGCCGCGGAGCTCACGTGCTCGACGACGACGCGCAACTGAGGAAACCGCGACGCGATCCGCTCGATGTGCGGCAGATACGCCTCCTCGCGCTCGAGCGAGAAGACACCGGGCTCTTCGGCGTGGACCTCGAGCACGAGGTCTCGTTCCTCCATCGCCTCGAAGACGGGGTAGAGCGGCTCGACCGCGCTCACGCCGTCGGCGGAGTTGGTCGTGACGCCCTGCGGATAGAGCTTCCCGCCGATCGCGCCGGCTTCGGTGAGCGCGGCGACCTCGCGCGGATCGAGCGAGGGCACGACCTTGAAGGTCATCAGCGGCTCGAGGCTGCGGCCCGGCGGCACCTCCGCGAGGATCTCCTCGCGGTACCGGCGCAGCGCGTCCGGGGTGGTGACCGGCGGCACGATATTGGGCATGACGAGCGCGCGGGCGCACCATCGGCTCGTCTCGCGAACGACCGGCGCGAGCGCGGGGGCCTGTCTGAGGTGAACGTGAAAGTCGTCGGGGGCACGAAAGCTTACTGCCATGCGCGTAGTCTACCGCGACCGGGGCTTCGGTAGACAGCACCCGGGGGCCTCGCTATCTTAGGCGTGCATGGACGTCCTCGCCGAGCTCCGCGCCTCCACGCAGTGGTACTACTCCTCGTTCTCGGCGCTCGACCAGTACTTTGGTCGTGACGAGCAGCGGGTGCTCTGCGTTACGGTGGAAGGCGACATCATCACGCTCGCCAAGGCGGTGCCCGGGCTCGAGTTCCCCGGGGTTCCGCACGCCGACGCGGCTGTCTGGGACGATGGGCGGCGGATCTATTTCCGCTGCATCGAGCCGGAAACAAAGCCCCGCGCGCAGGCGTTCCGGCCGCTCAACCTGCTCTACGATCCGGCCCGCGAGCGCTACCTCGACCCGTACGACGACTACCGGGCGCTGCGCAGCGAGGAGCTCGAGCGGACCGACGAGCCGATCGATCCGGCGCACCGAATCATGGACGCGGCGATCGCGATCTCGCGTTATGCATATCGCCTCGCCGAACCGCTCGAGCCGCTCTCCCGGTTCCCCGAGCTGGCACCCGAGACGCTTCGATCGCTACTCACGCAGGTTTTCACCGGCCCGTTCCCGCAGGAGGGGCTGCGGCTCCTCGACGAGCACGGCTTCATCGACACCTATCTGCCCGAGCTCACGGCGATGAAGGGCACCTCGCACTCGAAAGAGCACCATCCCGAAGGCGACGTCTGGAACCACTCGCTCGAGACCTTCCGTTACCGCCGTTCGCACGACCTCGCGCTCACGCTGGGGCTGCTCCTCCACGACGCAGGGAAGCCCCTCGCGGTCCCCCGCGGAGGACGAAAGTTCGACGGACACGCAGAGATCGGAGCGAAGCTCGCGGCCAGGCTCCTGCGTCGGCTCGACTTCGCCGAAGAGCTCGTGGAGGACGTGTTCTGGCTCGTGTCGAAGCACATGTTCCCGGGGGCGCTCCACCTGCTGCCGACGTTCCGCACCGAGCGCCTCATGGCCGACGAGCGCTTCCCGGTACTCCTCGAGCTCTATCGCTGCGACCTCGAATCGACCTACCGTGGGCCCGACGGGTACTATCGCGCCTGCAAGATCTATCGCGACTTCATCAAGCACAGCGCGAATCCGTACCGGAGCGCCGACGGGAAGAAGCTCGTGCGTCTCTACGTGGACTGAGCGCGCCGACGCCGCCTGGTCCGGCCTCGCCGCGGCGGTCCGTGACGCTGCGGTCGCGCGGCTACCGCTCGGCGGTCGTCCGCATCCCGATCTCGTACAGACCGCGCAACGTCAGCCACGGCTCCACACGCGAGACCTTCGTGCACCGGCCGGCGATGAGCCCCGCCTCGCCGCCGGTGGCGAGCACGAGCGGCTCCGCCGGCGCGAGCTCGGCGGCGATCCCGGTGACCATCGCATCCACGAGACCCGCGTACCCGTTCACGACGCCCGAGCGCAGCGAGGCCACCGTATTCGTGCCGATGTAGCGCTCCGGCGGCTCGAGGTCCACCATCGGCAGCGCGGCGGTGTGAGAGATCAGCCCGTTGACACCGGTCGTCACGCCCGGCGCGATGGCGACGCCCCGGACGCGCGCGTCGGCGTCGACAGCGGTGAACGTCAGCGCGGTCCCGAAGTCGACGACGATCGACGCGCCGCCCGCGATCGCGAACCCGCCGGCGGCGTTGGCGATCAGGTCACCGCCCACTTCGGCAGGATCGTCGGTGCGGATTGAAACCGGCAGGTCGAGGCTCGCGCTCACCACGACCGGCTCGATACCGAGCAGCCGCGCCACCCCGTCGTGGACCGCGGTCGTGAGCGCGGGAACCACGCTCGAGATCACCGCCGCGCGGACCGAGGAGGCGTCCACGTCGTCGAAGGCGAAGAGCTCGCGAAGATGCAGCAGCACCTCGTCGGGGGTGCGCTGCGTCCGGCTCGCGAGTCGCCAGTGATGGACGAGCTCGCGGTCGCGCACGAGGCCGACCGCGATGTTGGTGTTGCCGGCGTCGATGGTGAGGATCATCGGTCCGTTCCGTCGGCGAAGCGCTCGAGGAGCCACGGACGCAGCGCGTCCAGCGAGGCTTCCATGTTCGACGCGCGCTTCTCGCGCCGCATCGCCTCCGCGAGGCGCTCGGGCAGCGCCGGGCGCGCGCCGGTCGCGCGCTCCACGACCTCGCCGAACTTGGCCGGATGCGCGGTGGCGAGCGTGATGACGCTCGCGTCCGACGCGCCCTCGCCGTCGAGGTAGCGCTCTGCGGCGCAGACGCCGGCTGCGGTGTGCGGGTCGAGGAACACGCCGTGCTCCCGGTGGTGGCGGCGCATCGTATCGAGCATCTCCTCGTCGGTGACCGTCTCGCCGCCCACCATCGCGCGCATGTCCTGGTAGTCGGCGCCGAAGATCTCGAGCAACCGCTCGAAATTGCTGGGGTTACCCACGTCCATCGCGTTCGCGAGCGTACGCATGCTCGGCCGCGCACGGTAGATCCCGCTCGCGAGGTACTCGGGCACGACGTCGTTGATGTTCGTCGCCGCGATGAACCCGGAGACGGGCAGCCCCCACCGCCACGCGAGGATCCCCGCGGTGAGGTTGCCGAAGTTCCCGCTTGGCACGCAGAAGACGACGTCGCTCGCGATCCGCGACCGGAGCCTGATGAACGCGTCGATGTAGTAGAACGCCTGCGGAATGAGGCGGCCCAGGTTGATCGAGTTGGCCGACGTCAGGTGCGCCCGCTGCGCGAGCTCGCGGTCGGTGAAGGCCTCCTTCACCATGCGCTGGCAGTCGTCGAAGGAGCCGGTGACCTCGAGCGCGTGAATGTTGTCGCCGACCGTCGTCAGCTGCTGCTCCTGCAGCGGGCTCACGCGCCCGGAGGGATAGAGGATCACGACGTCAATGCCGGGACGGTTGTGAAAGGCGCGCGCCACCGCGCTGCCGGTATCGCCGGAGGTCGCGGTGAGAATGACGGCACGGTGATCGGCGCCGGCGAGCAGGTGCTCCATCGACGCCGCGAGGAAGCTCGCCCCGAAGTCCTTGAAGGCGCACGAGGGGCCGTGGAAGAGCTCGAGCAGCAGGATCTGGTCGGTGAGCGAGACGAGACGCGGCTCGAACGGGAAGGCGCGGCGACAGACCTCGCTCGCCGCCTCCGCGTCGAAGGTTTCGGGCAGCAGCTCGTGGACGAGCTCCGCGGTAATCTCGACGAACGGACGGTCGGCGGGGCTGCGCAGGATGATCTCGCGCAAGCGGGGCTCGGAGACGGGATGGTAGAGACCGCCGTCGGGGGCGAGCCCGGTGAAGATCGCCTCGCGGAAGTCCACGACGCGGCTGCGGTCGCGGGTCGAGTAGAAGTTCATCGCGCGCTCCTGCCGGCCCGGCTCTGATCGCCCCCGGGCCGGTCACCCGCGAAGAAGGCACGGTGCACGACCTTGAGCGTCTGCTCGCGGTCTCGACCATGGACGACAAAGGATATATTCATCTCCGAGGATCCCTGCGCGATCGCGAGCACGTTGATCGCCGCTTCGCCGAGCGCCTGAAACAGCCAGCCGGAGATGCCCGGTTTGCCGCGCATGTTCTCGCCGATCACCGCGACGATCTCCAGGTCTCGCTCGACGGCGACCCGCTGGATGACCTTACGGTGGAGCTCCTGGACGAGCTCGGTCTCGAGCGCCCGTTTCGCGCGTGGCGCATCGGCATCCGGGATAACGAAACAGATGCTGTGCTCAGAAGACGCCTGCGAAATCATGACGATGTTGATCTTCGCCGCGGCGAGCGTGGAGAAAATGCGCCCGGCGATTCCCGGAAGCCCGACCATGCCGCCGCCCTCGATGTTGAGCAGCGCGACGTTCTCGATGGACGCGATGCCGGTGATGTATTCGGCCTGCGAGCTCGTATGCGCGGCGATCTGCGTGCCTGCCGCGTCCGGGTTGAGCGTGTTCTTGATCCACAGCGGGATCCCCTTCTCGACCGCAGGGACCATCGTGTACGGGTGAATGACCTTCGCGCCGAAGTACGAGAGCTCCATCGCCTCCTGGTAACTGATCTCAGGGAGCACGAAGGCGCCCGGTACGAACCGGGGGTCGGCGCTGTAGACGCCGTCGACGTCGGTCCAGATCTCGATCGCGCTCGCCTCGGTGCCGGCGCCGACGATGGAAGCGGTGTAGTCGCTGCCGTTGCGCCCGAGCGTCGTGGTGACGCCCGTCTCGGTGGCCGCGATGAATCCGGTAACGACGGGCAGGTCCTCACCGTCAAGGTTGGCGCGGATGAGCTCGTAGCTGCGCGCGAAGTCCACCGTCGCGCTGCCGTGGTTGTCGTCGGTGCGGATGATCTCACGCGCATCCACGTACCGCGAAGGCAGGCCGCGCGCCGCCATAGCCGCGGCCACGATGACGCAGTTCAGCCGCTCGCCGTAGCCGACGATGAGGTCCTGGGTGCGCGCGGTGCACTCGCGGACGAGTCTGACGCCGTGCAGCAGCTCGCCCACCTCCTCGCAGAGCTGCTCGACCTGCGCGACGAGCGCGACGTCGTCGGGGCAGAGCGTGCGGGCGCTTGTGACGTGGCGCTCGCGCACCGTCTCCATGCGCTCGACGTATCCGTCGTAGCCCGCCGCAGCCTCGCCGGCGGCGTCGAGCAGCAGGTCGGTGACGCCCCTCATCGCCGAGAAGACGGCGCATACGCGTTCGTCGTGCTCGGCGTGTTCGATGGCGTCTATGACGCGGGAGATACGCTCGGGATCGGCGACCGAGCTCCCGCCGAATTTCATTATCTTCATCGCAGGACTCCGGGGGCGGATTTCATGAGAAATTCGTGACGACGTGGAAGTCGTCGCCGGTTCAGAGTATGATGAAGGTCGCCTGATGCGCAACACGCAGACCACACGCAGCCTGCTCGCCCTCCTCCTCGCCACCGCGCTGGCAGCGGCGGCCGGCGCGGACGACGATCGCGGCCCGGGGGGTCCGCTCGCGGTGGCGCTCTCGTTTTCCCCGGAATACACGACACCGGTGGTCGACGCGGGAGGCGAGCCCGTCGCGCGCGTCGCAGACCTCAACGGGGACGGCCGGGCGGACGCGGCAGTGCTCACGGTAGCCGTAGACCTTGGGGTTCCCACGAGCGCCGAAGCCCTGTCCGACCCGCTGCGGCTGTACGCCGAGCAGTCGTTCGACCCGTTGTTCATCCTGGAGGTGCACCTTGCGGGACAGGAGGCGATCCTCACGGTGGAGCTGGGCCGTCGGACGGTGTGGACGGAGCTCGAGCTCGTTCCGCTCACCGATGCGTCGGCGCCGCTCGCTCTCGCCGTCGGCTTTCGCAGCCGATCCGCCTCGACCACCGAGCTCGTGGTCTTTCAGCACGACCACATCTCGCGATTCACCCTCGAGAACAGCCGCAACGAGCGCGGTCTGATGACGGACGTCACGTCCGACGGCGTCGTCGACATCGTCATCGCGCGTCGCGTGCCCGAAGCCGGTCGGGGATACGAAACCTTCCTCGGACTCCACGAGCTGCGTCCGGAGGGATTCGCACGGACCGCGTCGCTTCCGGTCGTGAGGACGGCCAACGCGTTTCTCGACGCCACCGCGGCGGAGATGGAGCAGGAGGAGTGGGAGTCGCTTCGCAAGCGCGTGGTGGGGTCCGCTGCGAACGGCCTGCTCTGCTCGGCGTTCCGCGGTGTCGCCGACGAAGACGAATTCGCCGACACCCGATTCGACTATCCCGAGACCGGAGAGGACATCACCACGGTCGTCTTCCCCCGGCTCGCAGACAACCCGTTTCCCTCGCCCTACCTTGGACGCGCCTTTCGGATCGTGTTCCGCGTCGAGTGCTGCGAGGAACCGGCGCGCTTTTTCGAGGCGACCGTCGCGCTCGGCGCCAATCCGTTCGAGGGCTCGGTGCTCGCTTTCTTGACAGACGACGGAGGCGGGAAGTAGCATCCCGGAGTGGATCGCTACATCGTTGAAGGAAGCTACCCCGTCCGCGGCCGCATCCGCGCGAGCGGCAACAAGAACGCCGCGCTGCCCTGTATCGCCGCGACCCTCCTGACCGACGAGACGGTCGTCCTGAAGAACGTTCCGGACATAGAGGATGTCCACGTCATGCTCGAGATCCTCCGCGAGGTCGGCGCCACCGTCGAGCACACGTCCACGCACGGTGAGTGGAAGGTCACGACGCACGACATCCGCAGCTCCGAGGTCCCGCTCGAGATGGCGAAGAAGATACGCGCATCGATTCTCCTCGCCGGACCGCTGCTCGCTCGGACCGGCCGCGTGCAGCTGCCGCCTCCCGGCGGCGATGTGATCGGACGCCGCCGCCTCGACACGCACTTCCTCGCGCTGAGCGCGCTGGGAGCCCAGGTGGAGATCGACGGAGTCTTCAACCTGACCGCGAACAAGCTCGTGGGCGTGGAGATCTTCCTCGACGAGGCGTCGGTCACGGCGACGGAGAACGCGATCATGGCGGCGGTGCTCGCCGAAGGCAGAACGGTCATCCAGAACGCCGCGAGCGAGCCGCACGTGCAGGACCTCTGCCGCATGCTCAACGCCATGGGGGCGAAGATCACCGGCATCGGCTCGAACATCCTGACGGTCAACGGCGTGGCCAAGCTGGGGGGGGCCGAGTTCAAGATCGGGTCCGATTTCATGGAGGTCGGCTCCTTTATCGGCCTCGCGGCGGTGACCCGCGGCGAGCTCGTGATCGAGGACGCCGCTCCGCAGAACCTCAAGATGGTCCGACTCGCCTTCGCAAAACTGGGGATCCACTGGGAACGCGACGGTGAGGACATCAGGGTCGCCGCCGGGCAGACGCTTCGCGTCGTGCCCGACATGGGCGGCATGATCCCCAAGATCGACGACGCGCCGTGGCCGGGCTTCCCGCCCGACCTCACGAGCATCATCACCGTCGTCGCTACGCAGGTCGAGGGAACCGTGCTCATCCACGAGAAGATGTTCGACGCGCGGATGTTCTTCGTCGACAAGCTGATCGGGATGGGCGCGCGGATCGTCCTCTGCGACCCGCACCGGGCGGTGGTCAGCGGTCCGTCGCGGTTGTCGGGTAGCGAGATGACCTCGCCCGACGTGCGCGCGGGGATGGCCATGGTGATCGCCGCGATCTGCGCCGAGGGGACGAGCGTGATCCACAACGTGTACCAGATCGAGCGCGGCTACGAGGACCTCGTGGGACGCCTGCGCCAGCTCGGCGCTCAGATCGGCCGGGGCGAAGGCTGACCAGGCGGGCCGCCCATCCGACGTGGAGCTCCATCATCCGGTCGTCGGGGCCCCGGTCGGGCGCGTCGGCTACTCCGCGCGGCGCCTGTGCGTCTCCGCTTCGTCTTCGGCCCGGAGCGTCTCGTACGCCGACTGAATCCTCTTGAACGCCTGCTCGGTCGCCTGCCGCTGCCGCTCGCTGAGCGAGACGGCGGTGTCGGGGTGAAACTGTGCGGCGAGCCGGCGGTACGCGGTGCGGACCTCCTCGTGGCTCGCGTCGCGCGCGATTCCGAGCACGGCGCACGCCTCGGCGTCGCGGAAGCGCCTGAGAACCAGCTCACGCGCGACGAACCCTTCGTCGATGCCGGCCCTCCGCGCGATCGCCCGGACCTCCTCGCGCGCGGGCAGCGTGCCGCCTGCCTGGCCAATCGCCTCCCAGACGGCAGCCACGACGCGCTCGCGCTCCTCGAGCGGACACGCCGTCGTAAGCCGCGCCGCGTACGTGTCGATTCCGCTCCACCCGTGCGACGCTCCGGTGACGAGCATGCGCTCCACGATGCGACGCGCCCAGCGGTCGGGATAGAACGGCCGCAGATTCGTCGCAAGGGAGGCGACCACCTCCGGATCGATCCGGGAGCGAGCGTGCAGGTAACCGACCAACTCGCCGGCGAGCGCGACCTGCCGCGGCAGCCAGGCGGGCGCGGCGCCGCCGTCGAGATAAGCCACCGTCGCGCGCTGCGCGCGAAACTCGGTCCAGACGAGATCGACCAGAAAACCGATGAACAGCCCGAATACGGCACCGAAGACCCCGCCGGCCAGCCCGACGGCCAACCCGGCGAACGTTCCCCAGTATCGCCTCATTCGCGCGTGCCCAGCGCGACGTAGGAGAGCGCGAGGAACAGCAGCAGCGCCTGGAGCACGGTGGTCAGAATCGCGGTCACGGTCACGCTCAGCGACAGGAGCATCGTCGACACGAGAAGCCGCTGCGCGAACTGGAGCGTGAGATAGAACGGGAGGATGAAAACCGGCGCCAGCGGGATGAGCACGAGCGTAGGAACGGGCGGCAGGTGAAGATAGCGGCTCCTATACCGCCAACCGAAGCCCATCAGCAGAAGCGAGAGGACGAGGAAGGTGAACGGGGCGACGAGCCGCATGAGGAACTCGGCCTCAACCGGCTCGGGGACCAGCCCGTACTCGTCGAGGACGGACACGGTCTGCGAAAGCGCGGCGATGCTCGCCGTCGAGGGCTCGCGCGAGACCGAGCCGAGCAGCCAGAGCTCCTGCGCAGAAGGTCGTACCTCGATCAGATGCTCGAGCGTGACCGAAGGACTCCCGGCGTGTACCGTCGGACCCATCCCGAGCGCGGGCGACTCCCGGTCGATGACGTTCACGACGAAGTGTCCGTTCGTGAGCTTGCCGTACTCGCTGGAAACGTGGAGCGTGCGCGTACCGTCCGGGGCGATCCGTACGAGCTCGATCCTCTGCCCGTAAACCCCGCGCGCGGTGCGCACCAGCTTACCGATGGCGAGCAACTCGACGAAGTCGGGGCCGGAACGGTTCACGAAGACAACGTCGGGCGCACCGGGCATTCCCATCGCGGACTCCACCTCGTCGCGGAAGACCGCCATGGATCTGACCTGCTCCTCGGCGGCGCGCAGGTAGCGCTCGACGTCGACGTCCCGGGGATACTGCCCCGCCATATCCACAAACCGGTAGTACGCGTCAACGTAGTCCCCGCGGGTGAGCGCCGCCTTCGCCGCCTGTTTCGCCTGGAAGACCTCGTACTCGGCGCTCTCTTCGTCGTCGGGCGCGAGCGACTCGAGTCTTCCGAGCGATTCCGCCGCGATACGAGCAGCCTCATCGTTACCGGGCTCGAGCGCGCGAGCGAGCGTGGCCATGTAGTGCGCCGTCGAGAAGTCCTCCTCCTGCAGCGCAGCGGAGGCTCGGTCGACGAGCTCGGCGGCAGTCGCGCTCTCCGGGATCGCGAACCGCTCCTCGTCTCGCCCGGCTTCGACCCGCATCGCGTCCGCCCTCGCCTCGTCGCGAACCTCGATGAGCAGCTCCTCGACCTCCTCGCTCTCACCCACGAGCGCCAGATACTGGTCGAGATCTGAGAGCGCCTTGGTATAGTTCTGGTCGGCGCGTGCCTCGTCGGCGGACCGACGCAGCCCGGTGGCGAGCGTGGTCGTAAACTCGAGCGATTCGACGCGCGACGCCGCGGCCGGGTACCCGACGAGGTAAGCGGCCGCGAACGCAAGCGTAAGGACGAGCAGGAGGGCAATCGACCGGCCGAAACGATCGAAGGTCGATCGCGCGGCTCCGGATGACTGCATGGGCACGATCCACCCGAAGACGAGCAGCGTCGCCCACCCCTGCCAGACCGGAGCGAGCCGCAGGAACTCGGCCCAGGTACGCGCGGTGACCCACGACCACTGGAACTCCGCCAGCACCGTCCTGGTCGTGAACGAGAAAATCGAAACGAGCAGGAACACTCCGTAGGCGAGCGCGTGGCAGATCACCGACGACGCGAGCAGCTTCTTCCAGGTCTCACCCATGATCGACCTCACGCCTCCACTCCTCGAGCGAAGGAAGGAACACAAGCCCCGCGAAGAGCCCTACGCCCACCCCCGCGAGCAGGACTGCCGAGGCGAAGGGAAGCGCGCGCGAGTCGAAAGCCGCGATGAGCACGTCGCGAAGCACCCCGGTGTGTACGGCCGGAACGAGCCAGAACGCGAGCCGCAGCGCGGCGAGGACGAGGACGGCGTTGAACAGCGGCCAGCGCGTGAGCCGCGCGAGCGTCCACGAGCCGAGCAGATAGACTCCCAGGGCAACGAGGTTGAGGAGACCGGTGACGACTCGATCTCCGGAAAGCGCCAGCAGCCGCGCGGTAGTCGCGACGTCGTCGACGAGCCCGGCGAGAAGCGCCGGGGCGCGTACCATCGCGGGATACGAGTTGGCGAGGCCGCGCAGATCGATCGACGACTCGCCGTCGACTCTGGCCGGACGAGCGCCGGGCGGGAGGTCGAGCTCTCCTGAAGCCGGGTCGATGTCCGCCCGCGGTAGAACCGAGAAGCCGGGGATCCGCCCCTCCTCGTAGAGCGCAAGCGGAGCGAGCGAAACGCCGTCGCGTTCGAGCGCGTACATTCGCCAGCCGCCGGCGCGGACGAGGCGACGCTCCGGCACGACGATGGCCGGATCGAGCGAAGCGGCGTCGGCGGCGCCGGCCATGAATCCGCCGGCCACGAGCGCGGCCGTCCAGACGAGGAAGAGAACGCCGATCGCCGGCGCGGGCGCCTGCATGCTGCGTACGCCCGAGAAGAGCGCGATCGCGCCGGCGAGGAGGACAGAGGCCGGCCAGGCGAGCGTCAGCGCGTGCAGGAATCGTCGGATGAACGGCGGCGAGAGACGTGCCCCGGATGGATCAAAGCCGATAACATAGGCATGCGCTACGATCAGCGCGCTCGAGGCGAGCACGATCAGAGCAAACCAGAACAGGAATCGCACCAGCAGGCGGATTACGGCTTTCACCGGCCAGATCGTAGCATGGCCCCGGTGTCGATGCAATAATCGCAGCGGCCTTCAGAAAACCTCGCCTTTGCCCACAGGTTATCCACAAGCTGAAACGCCCCTGCATGGCCGTTTCAGCGCGTTCACAGGCGAAGCGAAGTTCCTCAAATGTGCCAAAATCGACCCCGAAACCGGATAACTTGTTTTGATAAAGAGAATTACAGGAATGTCAACTGATTCCGGACGTTTTCTGAAGGTTTCGCCGGGACCAGGGTGTTAAAACCTGTATAGCGGTTCGCCGGAGACGACCGCGTTTTGCACGAGTTATCCACAGGCAACCTCACACTGCATCACGCGTGCCAACTATCGGCACTCGAGACGGTATCCACGACCGCGGGAGCAGGAGATCGTGGGCGGTACAGGCCAGGCGGCGGCGGCCAGCGCAAGCCTGGCGCGCAGGCGGGAGAGCTGCATGTCGACGGCCCTGCTGGTCGGACCGTGGTCCGGGACGACCGCCTGGAGAGCCTCCCGGGGCACCGGGTCGTCACCGGCCCGCGCGAGCATCTCGAGCATTGCGAGTTGCGCCGGCGAGATATCCACGCGGCGGTCCGGATACTCGCCGTCGGCGGCGATCCAGTACCGTCCCCAGTGCAGGCGGCCGCCGGCGCACCGCAGGGATACTCGCTCGAGCAAGCGCCGCACGCGATAGCGAAGCTCCTGCGTGGTCCAGGGCTCCGCGAGCACGTCATCGCAGACGTCGTCGCCGAGCGTGTCGAGCGAAGCAGGTGAACCGTAGAGGAGAACCGGCGGAAGATGCCCTGCTCGGGGCAACGGTGCGTCGTGGTGCGCCGCGACACCCACCGGCCGTATGATCAGAACGGGGACCTCGTCGGCAGACACCAGAGTACGCGCCTCCCTGTCGTCGAGGCCGCGTACGATCCAGCGGGGTTCAGACTCGAATGCGAGCCGAACGCGCTCGCGGGTGTAATCATCCACCCCGACGAGCCACAGCTCGGACGTGGGTGGATCAGGATTCTTCTTTGAGCTTGCGCTTGAGCGCCTCGAGCTCTTCATCGACTTCTTCGCCGGAGCCCGCGGCGTCGGAGGACGCGCCGGTGCTTCCGTCGGTACTCCCGGCCGAACCGGCGCCCTCGCCGGACGAGCCGGTCTTGTCCTCGATCGCCATCTTCTGCTTCAGACCCTCGAGGAGCTGGTCGGTGTTGCCGCCGGCCTCGAGCTGCGCGAACTGCTGCTCGAGGCTCTCGCTCTCCGAGGTACCCTCGATCTCGAGCATCGCGTCGTTCTCGGCCTCGATCTGGTCCATCCGCTTGCTCATCTGGTCGAAGGCCTCGAAGGCGGACGTGTCGGCCATGCCGCCGATCGTCTCGTTGATGCGCTTCTGCGCCTCGGCGCGGCGTGATCGGGCGACGAGCAGGTTCTTCTTGCGCTGCGCCTCTTCGATCTTCTGCTGGAGCCCTCGCAGAGCGCTCTTGAGCTTCTCGACCGATTCGTGCTGCGCCTCCCACTGCTCCTTGTACTGGGCGGCGGTCTTGTCGAACTCCTGCTTGCGGACGAGCGCTTCCTTGGCGAGGTCGTCCTTGCCGGCGCGGACGGCGAGCATCGCCTTGCGCTCCCACTCCTGCCCCGCGGCGAGGTTCTCCTTTACCTGGCGCTCGAGCTTCTTCTCGTCCGCGATCGCGGAGGCGACGCTCTTCTTCGACTCGATGAGCTGCTGGTTCATATCCACGATCAGCTGGTTGAGCATCTTCTCGGGATTCTCAGCCTTGCTGATCATATCGTTGAGATTCGATTTTACGACTCGCCTGAAGCGATCAAAGATTCCCACAGCGGGCCTCCTTAGGTCGATTGCCGGTACTTCGAAAGCCGGCCGTAGTGCTGCGCAAGAGCCAGCCCCGTCGAATCGAGCGAGGCCTGGAACTCCTCGAGGTCCATCGACGGGAACTCGAGGCTGTCTATCAAGATGACACTGTCCGCTTCGATCGCATAGGCTCCGTGGACCATCGCGGCATTCAGCCTCAGAAGCTCCTCGAAGAACTCTTCGCGCTGCTCGGCGGGGACGTCCATAACCTTCGCCCGAAGCGTCACGAGCTCGTCCTGAACGTACACGACGACCGAGCTGAGGCCGTTCTCTTCGTCGGTGAGCAGCCACATGTTCTCACCGATTTCCTCGTAGATCAGTTCTAGATTGATAAAGAAGCCTTCCAGCTTCTCCTGTGCTGACGCTGCCATCACGCGACTCCTGTACAGTGTAAACCGTGTGACGGGAAAACCGTCACCCGAATCGATCCGGGTCAGCCGAGGAAGACCTGTCCGGCCGTGTCGATCGCAAGAATCGTCTTACACTCCGAGCAGCGGAATCGGCCGGCCTTGGTCGCCTTGAGCTTCTTTCCGCAGATGGGGCACTTGAAGATCTTGGGGAAGACGTCGGACCGCTGGGTCGTGCCGCCCTTGGAGAAGAACTCGACCGCCTCGTCGAGACTGTCCTTGATGTTGAAGAACTGCGAGAAGCCGAGGAGCTGGAACACCTCGTAGACCTTCGGCTGGATCTCGAGCAGGACCAGGTCGCCGCCGCGGGGTCGGACCGATTTGAGAAACGCGGTAAACGAACCGATGCCGGTACTCGACACGTAGTTCAGACCGGCGCAGTGGAAGATCAGCTTCGTGAAGCCCGCCTCGATCGCGCGGTTCACACGCTTCTGAAAGAAGTTGCTGTTGTAGGTGTCGATGTAGCCGGTGAGGAACAGAACAAGACCGCCCTCGACGTTGTCAATCTGCTGGAGCTTGATCTTTAGGCTGTCATCTTTCTCTTCGTCGAACCCTGCAACAATGTCGTTATTAGCCATGGTTCTCCTTCAGATCCCGCAAACGCGGCCAGTTTTTTTACATTTTTACCCGATCACATAGTATGAGAGCAACAGAGCTTTGTCAAACTTGGCTCCTGCACTCATCCTCCCTGAATGTACCACGGACGGCGACGTTTCGCCGTCCGTTTTGGTCTCGCAAAGCGAACGACGCGTACCGGCTCGCCGGGGGGAGTGGCGACCGTTCGAGTAGACCAATCCTCGCGCTCGTTGGTATACTCGCGATCGTCCGGGTGGACGACCCGGGAGGAGAGCCCATGAAGAAGCTCAACTTTGTCGTTCTCGTGGCCGTGCTGCTCGCTCTCGTCGCGACCCCCGGAATCTCGCAGGTGACCCCGGAGGAGTTCGAACGAATCATCAACTTCGATGATTCCATTCGATCGCTCGCGACCCTCGTCCGCACCGGCGCCTACGACCGGATCGACGTGGACCGCTACTACGTCCTCGACGGATCCGTCGCCTCTACGCAGGTCTTCGATCCCAACCCCGAATCGTTCCAGGCGGTCATCGAGCTCGTCTCGAGCAGATGGATCGGCCTCGAGCGCATCGAGGCGTATCACGTCTACGTGCTCGTCGAGGGACCGGAGTACGCGGCCCGCATCCCGGAGCGGATGCCACGGGATCCGGGCCCCGAGATCATTCAGGTCAATCAGAAGGTGCTGGTCATCGGGCCGTTCATCGGCACGGCGATGCTCGACGCGTCCACCGAAGTAGCCGTCATCCAAACTGTCGCGCTGCGCTGACCAGGGCGTCACGCGAAGCTGAGATCCCCCGAACAGATCGTCTCCGATCTCGCATCCGCGAGAGCCCGCCAGACGACGTTGCGAAGCTCGCGGACGTTGCCCGGCCAGTCGTACCCGGAGAGCCGCTCGAGCGCGTCCGCGCCGAACCGCACCGCGCGCGTGCGCACGCCCTCCTCGCGAAGCGCGCGAAGGAAGGAGGCCGCAAGCAGGGGGACGTCCTCACGCCGATCGCGAAGCGGCGGGATGAAGAGGCGGAAGACATCGATCCGGTAGAAGAGGTCCTCCCGGAAGCGCCCGTCGCTCATCAGCGATCGCAGGTTCCGATTCGTCGCCGCGAGGATGCGCGCGGTCGTGCGGCGTGCGGTCGACCCGCCCACGCGATAGTAGACGCCGGTCTCGAGCACGCGCAGCAGCTTTGCCTGCGCGGGCATACTCAGCTCGCCAATCTCGTCGAGGAGGAGCGTCCCGCCGCTGGCGAGCTCGAACGCTCCCGGACGCGTGATCGCGTCGGTAAAGGCACCGCGCTCGGTTCCGAACAGCTCCGCCTCGACGAGGGTCTCCGGTAGCGCGCCGCAGTTGCGCGCCTCGAACCTGCCCGAGGCAACGGGCGAACGATCGTGAAGCGCGCGGGCGACGAGCTCCTTGCCCACGCCGCTCTCCCCCGTGACGACGACGGGGCCACGGTCGCAGGCGAACCGACGCACGTCTTTGCGGAGACGGGCCATCGCCTCGCTCGCGCCGACGATTTCCGGGACGGACGAGGGGCCGGTCGGGACAACGCGCGACTCCTGCCGCGCGAGCGCGCGCGTGACCGCGAGCTGCAGATCGCGCATCCGGATGGGGTGGGTGACGACGTCGCACGCGCCGAGCTGAACGGCGTCGACCACGCTTCGCAGCTCGAGGTGATCGAGCACGGCGACCACCGGCGCGTCGCCGGCTCCGGTCCGCATGCGGCCGAGCAGGTCGAGCGCGCGCGGCTCGCCCGCCTCGAGGTTGAGGAACACGACGTCGGGCGCGTGGTCGCGCACGTAGTCGACGCCGAGCGTCGGGTGCTCGTAGTGATCAACACGGTGGTGGGAGCCGAGGAGATGCTTGATAACCCGGTAGGACGCCGTGCTCTTGTCGACTACTACTACTCGTGCCATATAAAATCTCCAGTCGAATATTCTAAACCCGAGAACCACGGTCGTCAAGGAAACGTGATGACGAGCGGCCCGCAACCGGGTAAGCTCGGGTATGAACCGGGGTCCCTTGCTTCACGGACTCGTCGACCCGGATCGCGTGCTGCGCCTGCTCTCGCTGGGACTTCTGGGCGCGTTGCTCATGCTCGCCGACGGATACGTGCTCATCATCGTCTCGCGTCAGATCGGCATCTACCTGCTGATGGCGGCCGTCGCGTCGACGGGGTTGCTCGCGATCGTGCTCGCCGTCGCCGCCTACCGCGCGGAGATCGATCTGATGTGGCGTGCCGTGCGCGAGGGGCGCTACCCGCGGCGCCACTTCCGACGTTTGATCGCCCTGCTCTCGGCGGCGATCCTGCTCATCGTCCCGGGATTCGTGACCGACGCGATGGGCGTGGTGCTCGCGATCCGCCCGTTCGGCTGGCCCCTCGGCGCGCTCGTCGAGCGGCGGAACCGAGACCGATTCCGCGAGCTCTACGAGTACCTCCGTCTGCACCAGTGAGTCAGAGTCGGAAGAGCTTGAAGACGCCGAGCAGCAGGAGAAACCAGAGGTAGACGAAGAACCGCAGCAACCGCCAGGGTCGCCGCACGAGGTCGGGCACGAAGTCGAGCCCGCGGCGGAAGACCACCCGGGAACCGCGCCGCCGGCGTTCGGCAAAGACCTCGAACACCTCGGGCGCGTGGAGGAAGACGCTCGGGCTGAGCTCGCGCCGATGCCGCGAAACCCACCGGTCGCCGGCCGGCGCACCGGGGCCGATGAGTACGAAGTCGGGCGTCGCCTTCCGGATCGCGGTGATGATGTCGCTCTCGAGCTGCCGTCCGTAGTTGCCCGTATAGCGGCCGACGAGCCTCAGGCCGGGAAAGGTTTCGCGGAGGTTCTGCTCGACGGTGCGTAGCGACTGCGCGCTCCCGCCGAGGATATAGATCGATCTCGAACGGTCCTCCAGCGCTCCCAGGGTCCGAATCACGAAATCGAACGGCATATAGCGCCGCGGACGGACGCCGCGCAAGAAGCGGGCCGCTCCCGAAACGCTCTTGGAGAGCGGCAGTACGAGGTCGGCGTCGCGAAGGCACGCGCGGTACCCGCGGTCGCGCCGCGCGCGCATGAAGTCCCACCAGCGGATCAGAACGATCTGTGCGACGTCCGGCTTCTCGACGAGCCGATCGATCGTAGGCCCGATCTGGTCTTCCTCGAGCGCGTCCACGGCGACGCGCATGACGTCGAGTCGCCGGGCTCCGTTCATGTCGTTGCGGGTTGCCACCAGTCGCGCTCCAGTATGAGGATTCGCATCGCCGCAGCCGCAAACAGCGCCGCGCTCTCCGAGCGGAGTACCTGCGGACCGAGCCACAGCGGGCTGAATCCCCGCTCGATCAGCCCGTCGAGCTCGTCGCCCGAGAAGCCTCCCTCCGGCCCCACGACGAGCTCGATCCCGTTCGGAGTGTCGCCAAGATATCCGTGGAGCGAGGTCTGTGCAAGTGGTTCGGTATGCAATACGAGCGAGAGCGACTCGGGCGTCGCGGTCACCGTGGAGAGCTCACGAGGCTCGAAAACCTCGGCCGGACGGGCGGCACCGCTCTGCTGAACAGCCTCGCGGGCGACGCGCCGCCATCGCTCGGTGCGCGAGGAGCCTCCGGAGGGGCGCACCACCGTACGTTCGGTGACGACCGGACAGATTCGGGTGACGCCTGCCTGTACGAGCGCGCGGACGCTCTCGTCGAAGGTGCGTCCCTTCGGGATCGCCTGGTAGAGCGTGACCGGCGGCAGCGCATCGCGTCGCCGCGCGGCGGCACGGTCGCCGGCCGGCTCGACGCGAGCGAGCAGCCGGCGGCCGTCGTCGTCGACGAGCTCGAGCGTCCAGCGAGCGCCCGCCTCGTCGATGGCACGAAGACGCGCGCCCGGTCGAAGGCGGAGCACGGTGGACAGGTAGTGGTAGTCGTCGCCGGTGATCGCGACCCGCCGGCCGGCAACGAGCGCCCCCGGCAGCTGGAGTTGCCGCATCAGCGGCGGGGCACGTCGCCGCTGCGCAGCATCTCCACCGCCTCCTGGAGGACTACGTCGTACTCGAGGTCGTAGACGAGCTGCACGTTCGTCTGGCGATTGATCTCGTTGCGGATGGTCAGCTCGATCCACCGGTCGGGCAGATCGAAGCCGTCCTCCTGAAGCTGATCCGCGAAGCGCTCCACCTCGCTCGGCGATGGATCGGTATTCTCGCGAATCCACGCCGGGACGCGCTCGGAGGTGAGCAACTCCGCATACTCGGCAGCCTGTTCGTCGGTGAGCTCCGGCGGCTCGACGCCCCGGTCCGGGTCGACGCCGATTTCGTCGATGAAGCGACCGCTGGGCAGGTAGTACTTAGACATCGTCAGCCGGAACCCGCCGGTGCCGATCCTGCGGACCTGCTGCACCGAGCCCTTGCCGAAGGTCGTCTCGCCGATCAGGAAGGCCCGATCGCGGTCCTGCAGCGCCCCGGCGAGGATCTCCGAGGCGGATGCCGACCCGCCGTCGATCAGCACGACGACCGGTATGTCGTCGGGTATCTCGGTGCCTTGCGTGGCGGTGATCCGCTCGTTTTCGGTCGGCGAGCGGCCGGCGGTCCCGACGACCGTACCGCGGTCGAAGAAGAGATCGGCGATGTCGACGACCGCGGCGAGCAGCCCGCCCGGGTTCGAGCGAACGTCGATGATCATGCTCTCGTAGCCGTCTGCCTCGAACGAGTCGAGCGCCTCCTGGACGCGTTCGACGGTCTTGGGTGTGAAATTGGTGATCCGGAGGTAGCCGATGTTCTCCGGGATCGTCGCGTACTTCACCGTGGGGTACTCGATGATGTCCCGCTCGATTGTCACCTCGAACTCGGCGCGAGCGCCGCGGCGTATGCGGAGAACGACCCGCGTCCCCGGCGTACCGCGGATCATGTTGACGGCCTGGTCGAGCGTGAGCTCGGTCGTCACCGTGAACTCGTCGGCCTCCGCGTCGCGGATACCCACGATGAGGTCGCCGGGCCGCACGCCGGCCTCGTAGGCGGGGGTACCCTCGATGGGCGATACGACCTCGACGAACGCCGGGTCCTCCGAATCGTCTTCGCCCACCTGCTTGGTGATCGTCATGCCCACGCCGCCGAACTCGCCGGTCGTCACGTCGGTGAGGTCGCGCATCTCCTGCTCGTCGTAGTAAACCGAGTACGGGTCGTCGAGGCTCTCGAACATGCCTCGCAGCGCGCCGTCGAGCAGCTCGTCCGCGTCAACTTCCTCGACGTAGTTCTGCTCGATGAACTTCATCACGCTCTCGAACACGTCGATGGCGCGGTCGGTCTGCGAGTATTCCTGCGAGAAGAGGCTGGGGGTCGCCGTGAGAACGAGGAGGAACGCGATCAAGAGCGCGCCCACCGACCCCCAGACGACGCGCTCGCGGCGCCTGCCCTTCTGTCTCGTGGTCTGCGAAGCCTGTTCGATGTCTTTCATGCCACCTCAAGTATACTTCCTATGGAACGATGATTCTATTGACCGGGTCGTCCGGGCTCCGTACACTCCGCGGCATGGGCGGTCGCTCTCTGGTGTATGCCGGAGGAGGCATCTGGTACCTCCTCCGTTTCGCGCTCGTCGCCCTGCTCGTCCTTCGTCTCGTGGACGACGATCCTCTCTTCCACCTCGATCTCCTGTGGGTTGGAGCCCCGGGCCTGCTGCTCGCCGCGCTCTTCGCCGGCTCCGCGTTCGTGGCCGGTGGCGAACGGTACTACCTGCCGCTTCTGCGCATCGGCGCGCTGCTCGCGGCTGCAAGCGACGCGATCGTCGTGCTGACGGGCAGCTATGCGCCGGTTGCCGTCCGGGCAGGCGGTGTTGAGTCCGAGCTCTCGCGACTCGTCTTCGTTATCGTGTACGGTGCGCTGGCCGTCGACTTGCTCATCTTCGCCGCCCTGGTATCATATCGACCCATGGACCCCTCCCGATCGCCGGATACGGACGAGCATCTGCCCGAGTACGAGTCGACTCGCGTGGAGGACGAGTAGTGCACATCATCCCGATCGCCAGCGGCAAGGGCGGCGTCGGCAAGTCGCTGCTCGCGGCCAATCTCGCGCTCGTGCTCGCCCGCATGGGACACCGGGTCGTGCTCGCAGACCTCGACTTCGGCGGCTCGAACCTCCACCTCATCCTCGGTATCCGCGGCGTGACGACGGGTCTGGGCACCTTCCTCAACGCGAGCGGCGTCGCCTTCAACGACGTGATCCTCGACACCGAGTACGAGAACCTGCGGTTCATCCCGGGCGACGGCGAGGTCCCGGGGATCGCGAACCTCGGCTCAGGACAGAAGCGAAAGCTCATGAACCGGCTGAAGTCGGTCGACGCCGATTTCCTCGTACTCGACCTGGGGGCGGGGACGAGCTTCAACGTAATGGACTTCTTCCTGCTCTCGCGGCAGGGAATCGTGGTGACGACCCCCACCCCCACCGCGCTCGTGAACGCGTATCTCTGCATCAAGAACGCGCTCTTCCGCCTGCTCACGACGCCGATCAAGCGGGGCAGCGAGGGCGACCGGCGATTGAAGGAGCTGACCCACAACCCGGAACACCTCCAGCGCGTTTACCTGCCGGAGCTCGTGAAGCGGATCGAGCAAGTGGCACCCGAGGAGGTGGCGGCGTTCCGCGAGAGCGCGGCTGCGTTCCGGCCCCGGGTCGTGTTGAACCTCCTCGACGACCCGTCGGACGTCGACAAGGTCACTCGCCTGCGGCGCAGCTGCACGCAGTACCTCGGGCTCGAGATCGAGCACCTCGGAGTGATGTACCGCGACGAGCTGCAGGACGTCTCGCTCAGCGCGCGGCTTCCCATCGTCCTCTACAAGCCGAACAGCGTGCTCTCGCAGGCGATCACGAGAATCGCGGAGAAGGTCATCGAGCTCTCCGCCGCCGACGGCGAGCACGGAGCCTGGCTCGACGCCGAGGAGAGCTTCGCCGACGCCTACGCGGAGGCAGAAAGCGACTTCGAGGTGAGGACCGACTACGTGAACGAGCTGCTGCACACCGGCGCGCTGAGCCAGGGCGACCTGCTCGAAACGGTGAAGACGCAGCAGATCGAGATCAACCAGCTGCGACGCGAGAACGATCTGCTGAAGGCAAAGATCGTACGCGCCGCGAACGCGGGGTACGACGTTCGGTAGAGACCATGGCGAAGCAACGGGCAGAGGCGACCGGACAGCTCGAGATCACGCTTGACGAGCAGGGGCTCGAGGCGAAGGCCAGGTTCACTCCCGGCGAGGGAGAGACCTGGACGCCCGATCGACTCATAGAGGCGATGCGCGCCAAGGGTATCGTCGAGGGGTTCAGACCCGACGACCTGCGCCGGACCTTCGCACTCGTTCTGCAGCGCGGCACGAGCGAGCCATTCGTCGTGGCGAAGGGGGTGCCTCCGGCCGAGCCGAAGCCCGAACAGGCACGCTTCCTCGAGATCGCCGTTCCCTCGCAGCTCGAAGAGCAGGCGCTGCGAGTGGTCGGCGAAGCGGCACCGCCGCGCATCACGATCGAGAAGAAGGAGCGGATCAAGAAGCAGAAGACCGTGACGCGCAAGCCCAAGCTACCGTTCCTCCCGACGAAGGAAGAGACGGTCGACTACGTAGACGAGAAGGTTCATCACGAGCGCGTCTACGTGGACCCGACCGTCGAGCGAACGGGCTACGCGACCGCCGGGCAGAAGATCGGGATGGTGGAAGGCAAGGACGAGGGCAAGGCGGGCAGGAGCGTCACCGGCGACCTCATTCCCACGCGCGTGCTCGCCGACCCGTACTTCTACTGCGGCGACGGCGTCGAGCGACGACGCGACGAGCTCTACGCCGAGCACGACGGGTTCGTCCGCGTAGGCGCGAACTGGGTCGATCTCGTCCCCTTCGAGACGCACGACTGGAAGCTCACGATCTCGCACGACCGCGCGACGTGCTACTTCAGCTTCGACCCGGGGCACACGCACGCGAAACCGCCGACCGCCGTGGAGGTCCGCGCGAAGGCCGAAGAAATGGGCTTTCCGACCGACCAGCTTCTCGACGATGAGACGATCGAGGCGCTCATCGCTCGGGCGGTCTCGAGCGACGAGCCGATCGAGAACGAACCGCTGAACGCGAGCCGCGACGCCTCCTTCGACATCTACGTCTCCGAGGACAAGCTCGAGGCGCTGCTCAACATCCACAAGGGCACCGGGCGCGGCGCTCCGCTGGACCTGAAGGAGCTCGGCCGCGCGATCAAGCAGAGCCGGCTCGTCCGGCTCGACTACGAGCAGATCAAGAAGGACATCGCCGCGTTTCTGCAGAGCACCGATACCGAGCTGATCGGCTACGTGCTCGCCGAGGGAACCGCCCCCGCGCCGGGACCCGAGCGCACGCTCGAGTTCAGCGTGCGCTTCCTGCCGGAGGAAAAGGCGCACGAGGTCGTCGAGCACCTCCGGCAAACGCTCCCCGAGGAGGGGCGCGCGGTCGAGAGCCTATTGGCCTTCCCGCCCGACGCGATCGAGGAGGTCGGGGAGGTCGAAGCCGACCAACGCGTGCTCACCGTTTCGCCGGAGGTCCCGGGCAAGCCGGGCGTCGACGTGTACGGTCAGCAGACCCCGGGGGCGAGCGCGCCCGAGCCGGCGGTGGAGCTCTACGAAAACGTCGAATGGAAGGAGAACATCGTCATCGCAACCGCGCGCGGTCTGCTCCACCGCGGGCGTCGCGACGACACCGAGCTGCTGCGTGTGCTGCCCCACGGCGACGCGACGGTCTCCGTTCGCGTGACCGACAACAGGATGGCCGCGCTCGTCACGCTCACACCGCCGGTGGGAACCGGCAGACCGCTCGACTACGAAGACGTCGACGCCGCCGTGCGCGGCGCGGGCGTATCGAGCGGCGTGCGTGACGAGCTGCTCATGCGGGCGTGGGAGCGGGCGAGCGCCGGCGACGAGATCCGGGACCTGATCTTCGCCCGCGGTCGCCACGTAGAGAGCGGCGGCGAAGGCGAGTTGGAGATGCTCGTCGAGACCGCGTCCGGCAAGGGCATGACGCTGCGTGCCGACGGATCGGCCGACTACCGCAACCAGGATCGCATCACGACGGTCGCAAAGGGTACGCAGATCGCTCGGGTGCGCCCTCCCACCGATGAGAACCGCGAGGGCTGGGACGTTCTGGGCACCACCTTCCAGGCCGATAGCAGCTCAGCCGTCGAGGTGGACGCGGGCGAGAACATCGCCCTCGAGGAGGAGGCGGACGGGGCGCGGCTGCTCGTCGCGAAGATCGACGGGGAGCTCACTTACGAGGGCAACCGGTTCGAGATCCGGGCCTCGCACACCGTTGACGGCGACGTCGACCTGCATACCGGCAACGTGAAGTTTCCCGGCACGGTCACCGTCAAGGGCTCGGTACGCGCCGGGTTCTACGTCATGGCGGGGGGTGACGTCCAGGTCGCAGAGCTCGCCGAGGCGGCGCTCCTCAGCGCGGACGGCGACATCGTCGTGAACCAGGGAGTCAAAGGGGCGGGCAAGGCCGTACTACGCGCGAAGGGCTCGGTCGGGCTGACCTTCGCCGAGCAGGCGACGATCCTCGCGGTGGGCAACGTCCAGGCGAAGAACTCGCTCGTGCACTGCGAGGTGAAGTCCAACGGCAAGGTGCGCATGATCGGCGACCGGGGCAGCATCGTCGGCGGCCGCGTACGGGCGCGCGAAGGCCTGGTGACGCACAATCTCGGCTCCGAACGCGGCGTGAAGACGCAGGTCGAGTTCGGCCAGAACTATCTGATCGCGGACAAGATAGAGAGCGAAGAGCGCGAGATGGAGAAGCTGAAGCGACAGGTCACCAAGATCGACCTTGCGATGAAGGACGCCGAGCGCGCCGGCGAGCGCAGCCGGCTCGACCAGCTGCACACGAGGAAGCTCCAGATGCTGAAGGCGCTCGAGAAGCGGGGCTTGAGGGTCTTCACCTACCGCGAGCGGTTCGAAGAGCATCACGAATCGGAGATCGTCGTGGAGGGCACCCTCTACCCGGGGGTCGTCATCGAGACCCACGGCCGCACGCTCGAAATCACCTCGCCACGCAAGAACGTCATCGTGTCGTTCAGCCCGGAGACCGGCCGGATCGAGGAGCGCAGCGCCGCGAAGGAGTCGGAGCCCGAACGATGAGCCTTGCGTACCTCGAGTACCCTTCCTGGCTCTCTCCGCAAATCACACCGGGCCTGCCCATCCGCTGGTACGGGATCATGTACCTGCTCGCCTTCCTCACCGCGTTCCTGCTCTTCCGCTACGAGGCGAGCCGGTCGGGCCTGACGCAGGATCGGGACCTGGTGGCGACCTTCTTCTACTGGACGATCCTGGGCGCGCTGGCCGGCGGGCGCCTCTTCTACGTCTTCGTTTTCGGCGACACCGAGATCTACCTGAGCAAGCCGTGGCTCATCGTGTGGCCCTTCACCGAAGGACGCTTCACCGGGATCCAGGGCATGAGCTACCACGGGGGCTTCATCGGCGCCGTCGCGGCGGTCGTGCTCTTCTCGCGCGTCCACCGCGTGAACCTGCTCGACTGGGGCGACACGCTCGCCGTGGCCACCCCGCTCGGCTACACCTTCGGCCGCCTGGGGAACTTCATCAACGGCGAGCTTGCCGGCCGCGTAACGACCGTCTCGTGGGGGATGATCTTCCCGCGGATGCCACGGTACTCGATGGAGGAGCCGTGGGTGCCCGGGGTGATCGCAGAGACGAACCTCGTCGTTCCCGACGGCGCGCTCATGGTCAACCTGCCCCGTCATCCATCGCAGCTCTACGAGGCAGTCCTCGAGGGCCTCGTACTCTGGGCGCTGCTCTGGTTCGTCTTCCGCCGGCGACGTCCCTTTCCCGGTGCGTGCGTCGCGCTCTACGTCACCGGGTACGGCGTGGCACGATTCTTCGCCGAGTACTTTCGCGCCACCGACGAGGCGGTCGGCTACCTCGTCGCGCTGGGCGATCGGCTCGCGATGCCGCAGTTCACCACCTCCGCGCTGCACCTGAGCGAAGGACAGATGATCTCGCTGGGGATGGTGCTCATCGGCATCACGCTGTACGTGTCGTTCCGGCTCATCGCACCGCAGGAGGCGGTCGTCGAGACGTTCGATCACACCGAGTAGCGCTGCTTACTCTTCGACAGGCGTTGACGCGAGGCGCGGATCTCGTCGCCGTAGACCGCGAGCAACCCCTCGAGCTTCTCGCGCAGTACGCCGAGCCCGAACTCGCTGCGGGCGATCCGGAAGTTCGTCTCGATCATCTCCCGCCGCGCCTCCGCATGGGTCAGGATGTGGTGCATCGCGTCGAGCGCCGAGTCGGGTATGGCGAGTAGCCCGTCCTCGTCGTAGCGGTCGCGGATCTCGATGTTCTGCAGACCGGTAATCATGATATCGGTCTTGTAGACGAGGTAGGTCGTCGTAATCACCGGCACTCTCGCCGCGATCGCCTCGAGCAGCGCGTTGCCGAACCCCTCCCAGATTGGCAGATAGGTCACCAGATCCGCGTTGGCGAGGACGTCTCGGTTCGTGAACACGGGTCGCCCCCGCTCGTCGGTACCGCGTGTTGAGGCTACCCGATCGGCGATCATGTGAAATGGAATGCCCGCAGCGTCGGCCCGATCGCGAATCTGCTCAATGTAGTTTTCGTTCGGCTCGTCGCCCTGGTAGAGCGAGATGATGTAGTGCATCCGATCGCGAAACTCCGGATAGCGTTCGACGAAGCGGACGAGCAGCCGCACCGAATCCTCGATCCGTTTGCGAGGCACGATCCGCGTCGGCTGAACGACGAGGATGTCGTCGTCGCGGAAGCCGAGCTCGCTGCGGAAGCTCGCGTTGTACTCGTCGCGGGTCACCGGATTCTCGTAGTCCTCGCAGTTCGGGATGACAAACGGAGAGACCCGCTTCAGCGAGCGGAGGATGTGCGCGGCGTACGAGCTGATAACGACGTGCTCGAGCCCGAGGTCGACCGGCGGCATGATCCGGGTGAGCAGCCCGCGAATACGCGTATCGCTGAAGCGGCTGCGCTCCCACCAGAAGTCGTGGTGATGGAAGATGGTGGCGACGCGCTGCTCGGTCGCGACCCGGTGCACGGCGAGGCCGCCGAGCAGCGTCATGGGCATGGCGTTCGTGTTCTCGGCGACGAGCACGTCTATGTCGTGCTCGCGGACGATGTCGTGGAGCGCGCCGGCCACATCGGCCCCCTGCGCCTCCATCTGGTCGACGAGTTTCTGCCGCTGCTCGCCGTTGAGCTGCGGCGGCCGCTTACTGAGGTGGGGAAAGACGAGTCGCTCGTACTCGCGCTGCTCCGGCGTGTCGAACCGGATCTGCGGAAGGTCGAGCTGACGGTCGGGCGCCGGACGCTCGAGCTGCGCGGCGTAGCGACCCGCCACGGTGACGACCTCGTGGCCGAGAGACTCGAGTGTCTCGATCCACTTGTCCGCCTCGAGCGAGACGCCGTCGACGTCTCCCAGCTTCCCGCTGACGAAGCCGATGCGGAAGGGGGTTCTCATGAGCGTCAAAGTAGCGGAAAGGTGGACGCCGAGCAACGAGGTGTTGTGCGCACGCCCGCGCTGCGGGATAATGAGGCGATGGCAGGTTCAATCGCCGTCCTGGTGGACAACAGAGAGTTCGTCCGCTTCTGCCCGCTGCGCGAGGGCGAAAGCGGTCTCATCAACCTCACGACGATGCTCCCCGACCAGGATCGCGCGTACATCGAGGTCTACTTCGTCAACGGGAACCTCCGCGAGCACATCCACACGTTTCACGCGTCGGAGATCCGCACCGGCGATCGCAAACCGCAGATCGTCGTCTCAGCGCGCGTGCGCGGAAGCGCAACCGTCACGCTGCGCGTAGACGGAGAGCTCGTCGCCACCGAGGCCTTCTCGATTCCCGCCGCGATGCGCCGCGGGCGCCCCGGTCCCTGGATCGCCGCGGCCGGTGTGATCGTTCTCCTCGCGTTGCTCGGGTGGGGAATCTGGTGGATCACCTGGGGGTCCGGTCCCGTCGGGTCGTCCGGCGCGGCCTCCGCGGCCCGCGACGAGGCCGTCGCCGCGCCGGAAGCCGAGCCGCAGGACGACCCCGCTCCGCCGGCCGAGCCTCCCCCCTTGCCCGACGACCGTACGCTCTACTTCACCCCGGAAAGCGCCGACCTGATCCCGGAAACGCGCGCGAAGCTCGACGCGACGGCCACGGCGATCGCCGAGTGGGCCACCACCGGTGGCGATCCCGCGCGGCTGACGGTCACCGCGATCGGGCACACCGCGCTCTACGACACCGAGGCGTCGCGACTCGAGCTCTCGCGTGAACGCGCGCGGGCGACCGCAGCCCGCCTCGAGGCGCGGCTGGAGGAGCTTGGTATCAGAGGCGTCAGGATCGAGACGTCAGGACGCGGCGGTCGCGACCCGGTCACTCGCGAGATCGAAACGCAGTGGCTCAATCGTCGGGTAGAGATCGCCGTCGAGACCGGCGCGGGCGAGTAGCGGCTGCCGCCCGGGCGGGACGGCGCGGCCTACTCGACCCACTCCACCGCGAGCGACGCGACGGGGCTTTCGACCCCCTGCCAGATCGCGATCACCCGGTACTCGGCCGCCGTGGGCTCGGGCGACCAGATGTAGGTTCCCTCGCAGCGCTGCGACTCCCAGTGCTCGTCGACGGTAGGCTCGGTGCCGTCGCGGTTGATGTAGAGCATCGCCGCGGCGTAGCCGCACGCGATCTCCAGCCGGGCGGCGGGGTCGGTGCCGTCGGAGACGGGGATCTCGACGCTGCCGGAAACCTCGCGCCCCTCGACGAGGAAGGTGGGCCTCGCCAGATCCGGCGATTCCTCGTGACGCCACTGGACGGCGAGCGTGAAGGGGTCGCTGTACCGCCCGTCGAGCTCGGCGACGACCTGGTAGAGCGCGACGCCTTCGAGCAGCCTCGTGATGGGCCGGGGAGACTCCGGATCGATCGACCCGCCCCAGTTGTTCTGCGCCGACGGGACGCTGCGGTCTCTCGTGACGTAGAGCGCCACGTCGGGGTTGGCGCTCATGGGTAGCAACCGCCCGGCCGGCGGCCCGCCGGTGGGAAGCGTCACGGTCTCCCCGGATACGAAGGACGTGCCGTCGGCCGCTTGGAAGTAGGCGACCTCCGGCTCTTCGAGCGGGCCGGCAGACTCGTCGGCCGGTTCGGTAGTCTCGGCCGGTTGCTCTTGAGCGGCCTCATCCCCGGGAGCGTCCTGCGGAGCCTCTTCCTGAGAGGCGCAGCCTGCCAGCCACAGGAGCACGCCGAGCCCCACGATCATTCTGAGTACGGCCTTCATAACTACCTCCGACTCTATTCTACCACCGAGCCGGCGACGATGACAGCGCCAACGGCGCGCGCGGCGAGCGACCCGCCGAGCATGAGCAGCAGAAGCGCGCCGGCGCCGAGCGGGAAGTAGTCGCCCCACCGCGTATACAGCGTCGTCGGTGGGTCGGGATCGATCGGCACGCGCGAGACCAGCGCGGCCTCCTCGAACTGGGGGAGCGTCCGAACGATACGACCGTACGGGTCGATCTGCCCGGTCACGCCCGAGGCGGTCGTTCGCAGCACCGGTCGCCGGTTCTCCACCGCCCGGAAGAGCCCTGCGACGAAGTGCTGCTTCGCCTGCGTTTCGGCGAGCGACCAGTAGTCGTTCGAGATGTTGAGGATCACGTCGGCGCCGGCGCGGACGAAGCCACGCACGTAGTTCGGGAAGTCATCCTCGTAGCAGATGGGCGTCGAGAAGGTGAACAGCGGATGCTCGAAGACGGTCTGCTCGGTGCCCTGCTCCCAGAAGTTCACGTCGAACTCGAGCAGCAACTCGTACACCCAGGGCAGTTGCTCGCGGTAGGGGAAGTGCTCGGTGAACGGGACGAGCCGGATCTTGCGGTAGGTCTCCCGCCGCCTGCCCTCGTCGTCGAAGAGCACGGCGCCGTTGTAGCTCAGCCGCTCGATCTCGTATGCCGTCTTCTGCTTGAAAAAAAAAAAGTCGTCGTTGCCGGTGACGAGCCACGTCTCCAGCGACTCCTGGTACTCGAGGAACCGACTCACCAGCCTGTTGAACCGGCGGCTCGAATCGTCCTCCGACCAACGGCGGATATTGGGAACGAAGGCGGTCTCCGACCAGACGACGAGGTCGGGATCGGCCTCCGTCGTCGCGTCGGTGAGCGTCGTGAGCGTCTCGAAGGTGTTCGCGTAGTCGCTCTTGCGCGGATCGTTGTTCTGCTGGATCTGCGCGACGGTGACCACAGGCGCGTCTTTGGGCGGATCGGCGTGAAGCGCGAGGACGACGGTACCTGCGAGCGCCACCGCCCCCACGAGGACCGTCACGCCGGCGAACCATCCGAAGGTGCGGCGCACGGTGACGACCGGACGCGCGTGGAGCGTCGTGCGCCGCGCCGAGAACCGGTTGATCGCGGCGCCGAGGAACTCGGCGATCGCCGAATTGCCGAGCAGAACGAGGAACGACAGCCCCCAGACGCCGGTGACCTCGGTCATCTGGACGATAGGCAGCACGGCGTACTGCGAGTGCGCGGCGAGCGCCCACGGATACCCGAGGAAGCCGATCGAGCGCAGGTACTCGAAGAGCGTGAGCGCGAGCGGGAAGACGAGCACGCGCGCGAACCGGATGCGCCGGTAGAGCAGGAGCGCGAGCGGCGTGAAGATCGCCCAGTAGACGAGGAAGAAGAGCACGGTGATCTGCAGCGAGACGAGGCTGAACGTGCCCAGCCAGTAGCTCGACAGGAGCGTCGTGAACGCGCCGAAGGTGATGCCGTAGAAGACGCCGTGGCCGAATCGTGCCGATCGGAGCACGAGGAAGAGCGGTATCCACGCGACCCAGCCGAGCAACGGGAAGCCGTCCAGATCGACGAAGGAGGGCATCGCGATCGCCACGAGAAAGGCGGACAGCAGCGTCGCCGCGAAGGCCCACGGCCGAACGACGAAGTCGGGTGCCTGCGACCGGTCGTTGTACGCGGAGCGCGCGAGCGCGGGCCGGCCCAACCGGAAGAACAACCAGGTCCCTGCGTCGAGCGCGACGAGCGGGAAGATCCGGATCCAGACGAGCAGCCGCTCGGTACGCGTATCGAGCGCGAGCCGGAGGCCTCCCCCGCCCGCGATGAAGCGCTGCACGTAGTCCATGTTCGCGTTGAGCGCGAAGATGAAGCTGAACAGAAAGAAGAGCAGCGAGACAGCCCCGAGTACCTCGGGCACGAAGAGCAACCGTCGGTAGGCCGACCGACGGAACCGCCGGTACTCGGTCGACGACAGCAGAAGGACGAGGCCCCACAGGTAGTGAAGCCCGAGGATCACGAACAGCGGGAGATCGCCGAACCCGGGCGCCGGTATCGCGACCGGGCTGCCGAAGATGATGTAGCTCGCGGCGAGCGACACCGCGAGGTAGATGGCGGCGCTGATGCGGCCCGCGGATCTCGACATCGAGCCAGAGTCTATTGGAAAGGCCGACGGGCGGCAAACGGAAAGGACCTGATGACCCTCGTCGGAGCTTCGTCTATACTTGGCGTGCCTTATGAGTGAACTGGCTGCAAACGTCAAGGCGCGTATGAGGCGCCGCCGCCACGCGCGTCGCGCGCGGAGGAAGATCCGCGCGTCGAGGACGATGAACAGGATTCTGCGTCTCACGCTCGCTCCGTGGATCACGAACCGCTACCGGGTCAGAGCCGAGAATACCGGGATCTTTAAACGGATTCGTCCGCCCTACCTCATCCTGCCGAACCACACGAGCGTGTGGGATCCCTTCATGGTGAACAAGTACATCCCGGGCGTGATCCATTACGTCGTGTCGGACGCGAACTTCCGCTCGAAGATAGTCGAGTTCGGCCTGGGGCTGGTCGGCTCGATCCCCAAGACGAAGATGATGTCCGACCTCGACACGGTGAAGAACATCATGAAGGTGAAGGAGGCCGGTGGGATCGTCGGTATCTTCCCCGAAGGGCAGAACACGTGGGACGGCCACACGATGCCCATGTACTTCTCCACGGCGAAACTCGCGAAGCTACTGCGCGTGCCGGTCATCACCGCGCGGATTTCCGGCGCCTACCTGTCGAAGCCGCGCTGGTCAAAGAAACGTCGGCGCGGGCGCGTTACCATCCGGTACGACGTCGCCTTCACGCCCGAGGAGCTTCGGCGGGCGACGGTGGAGGAGATCGACACGAGGATCGCGAAGCACCTCGAGCACGACGAGTACGAGTTCAATCGGTTCCATCGCATCCGGTACGTCGGCCCCGATCGCGCCGAATACGCGGAGATCGCGCTGTTCACGTGCCCCCAGTGCCTGGAAATCGGCACGCTCCGATCGGAAGGCAACCTGCTGCGCTGTACCGAGTGCGGCTATACCGTCCGCTACGATCTGTACGGGTTTTTCCAGCCGGTATCCGGCGCGCTGCGGTTCGACACGATGCGCTCGTGGAACCTCTGGCAGGCCGAGGAGCTGCGTCGGCGGCTCGCCGAGTTCGTCGTCATCCCGAACGCCCCGCCGTTGTTTGCCGAGGAGCGGGTGAAAGTGGAGATCGGGTACAAGTCGATGCCGCTCGAGCTCTACCGCATCGGACGGATCGCCCTCTATCCCGACCGCATCGAGCTTGCAGCCGAGCACGCCGAACCCGAGCGCTTCCCGATCGCAGCGATCGTGGGGATCAACGTCCAGAACAACGAACGGCTCGAGTTCTACGCCAACGAGAATCTCTACCGCGTGACGATCCTCGATCCGCGAGGCTGCACGTACAAGTGGGACCTCGCGGTGCGCACGATGCAGGAGCTTGCGGCTTCGTCGGCGGTAGTGTAGAATTACGAGGTATTGGAGCTAGGTGCGGCTCACGACGAAAAAAGACGCCCTGACAAAACAAAAACTGTCCGACAATGAAGAGGGCGGTTGCTCGTCCACTGGGGATATATGGCTACCAAGCTGGAGAAACTGAAGAACGTCATTGGCGTTGATTCGATTCTCAACAAGATACAGGACCTCGACATTCTGCTCGAGACGATCCTTTCGGAGGCGCGTAACGTCCTGAACGCGGACGCGGGCAGCATCTATATCAAGGAGGGTGACGAGCTCGCCGTCACGTACGCGCAGAACGACACGAAGGCAGCCGAGCTCAAGCCGGGCGAGAAGCTCGTCTACAGCGTCTTCCGGATCCCCATCGGCACGTCGACGATGTCCGGCTACGCCGCGCTCACCGGCGAGATCGTGAGCGTCCGCAACGTCTACGACCTGCCCGAGGGCGCCCCCTACAGCTACAGCGACCATTACGACAAGGTCTCCGGCTACCATACGGTCTCAACGCTCTGCATTCCTCTCAAGACGAACATGGGCGACATCCTGGGCGTGCTGCAGCTCATCAACAAGAAAGACTCGCGCGGCCGGAGCATCGCCTTCAGCAAGGACGACGAGCTCGTCGCCGGTCACTTCGCGACGAACGCGACGATGGCGCTTCAGCGCGCGACGATGACCCGCGCGATCCTGCTTCGCATGACCAAGATGTCCGAGCTCCGCGACCCCAAGGAAACCGGAATGCACGTCAACCGCGTCGCCGGTTACGCGCTCGAGATCTACGAGCGGTGGGCCGACCGCACCGGCGTTCCGCGCCACGAGATCGAGCGCACGCGGGACACGCTGCGCATGGCGGCGATGCTCCACGACGTGGGAAAAGTCGCGATCAGCGATACAATTCTGAAGAAGCCGGGACGGCTCACGCCGGAAGAGCGGGTGGTCATGGAGTCGCACGCGTGGCACGGCGCGCGGCTGTTCACCGACCGCCAGAGCGAGTTCGACGAGATCGCCCAGCAGGTCGCGCTGAACCATCACGAGTACTGGGATGGGACCGGCTACCCCGGCCACATCGACCTGCTGACCGGTGAACCGACCAGGAAGGGCACTGATGGCAAGGCGCGCGGCAAGAAGGGCAAAGAGATCCACATCTTCGGGCGCATCGTCGCCATCGCCGATGTGTTCGACGCGCTCTCCAGCAACCGGGTCTACAAGAAGGCGTGGAAGAAGGAAGACGCTATTCGCGAGATCAGGAACTCGGCCGGGAAGCAGTTCGACCCGGAGCTCGTGGAAGACTTCATCGGCTCGCTGCCGAGCATCCAGATCGTCGCCGACAAGTTCGCGGAGGGCTCTTCCGCGCCCGAACTCCCCATCGCAGGAACCAACGATGAGGCTGCTCAGCCATCCGGGAACGAGTCGGAGTAGCAGGCCGATTTCGCTCTCGCGGCGCGGCGCGGCGGCGGTCGTGCTCGCGAGCGTGCTCGTCGCCGCGCTCGCAGGCTGCGGCGGTGCGCTCGTCAACGGGTACTACCTGCTGCCGGCGGCGCGTACGGGCTATCTCTACGAAGAGTTCGACGAGCAGGACGACGGTCGCTGGAGCTTCGACGCGGAGGACGGGTATCCGTACGCCCTCGGCGTACGCGGCGGATACTTCGTCGCCGCCGACGCGCGGCAGTTCGCGCGTACGTCGCAGCCGCTTTCCACCACCGTCGACGTCCACGCGGCCTGGGAAGTCTGGTCACCGGACGCGACGCCGATCCGCGACAACACCGACGAGTTCGACTTCAGGATCATGTTCGACACGTCGGACAGCGGAGGCTACGACCCCTCGGGCATCCGCGTCGAGCTGAAGCTCTTCGACGGCGGTACAGAAGACCGGCTCGTGATCGCCGACGACGCAAGCGGGTCATCGGTCTCGGTAACGAGTCCCACCACCAGTCCCACCCGGGGAACCATCTACGCGAGGTTCCGCAGAAACACGGATGCGTCCACCGTGGCCGTCGCCGTCTACGACCGGGCGGGAACGCTCCTGCTCGAAGCAGACCTCACGCTCGACGAGCCGTGGGACCGGGACGAGCCCCTCATGGTCGAGGCCTCCGGCTACGACGACGGCACCGCGATCGAGGTGCGTGCGCTCGATTTCGTCCGCGCGCTCCGACCGGAGGGCCTGTGAGCGCACCCGGCGGCTCGAACAGACGCATCGCCGCAGCGATGGTCGGTGCGCTTCTCGTCGCGACGCTCGCCGGCTCGGGCGAGCGGGTGTACTGGTCCACCGACCCGCGCGCGAGCTTCGACGAGTTCGAGCCGTTTCCGGACGTGTACGTCGCGTCGGACACGACGTTTCGCTACTACACGATCGACGCGCGCGGGACCCGCAGCGCGATCGTGGAAGCCGAGTACGCCCTCGACGACGACGGGGCGCCGGTGATCGATCCGCCGAATCTCTTTGGCGCGAACGCCCGCTACTACCGCCTCGACCTCTCCTGGGAAACCGTCGCGCCGTGGGAGACCGAAGACGGGCGATCCAACCCGTTCGACGAGGTCACCGACTGGGAGTATCTCGAGTACGCGGTCTATTCGTCGGCCGCGGACGACATCGGCTCGCTGTCCGCCGCGAAGTCGAACGGCAGGCTGGAGATGGGCTGGCTCACCCGTGGCGAGAACGACGAGCGGTCGGCGTTCCGCTACTTCGCCTCGCGTCCCGGCGAGGCGCGCTACTTCAACGTCTTCGTCCGCGACGCGGAGGGAAACGCGAGCGGCTACGGGGCCCGACGCTTCGCGACGCGGCCGGCGCTGAGCATCTACACCGCAGACCCGGGCGTCGACGACCTGATTCATCTGCACCCCGCCGTGGAGGATCCCGCACCGACCTTCTCCACCTCCGTACCGGTGCCGTTTTCCACCACGAAAGCGATCTCCCTCCAACGGTACGACGGTGATCCGCTGAACGACCTCGTGATCGTGCACGACGATCTCGCAGACGACGTCTACCGCCTCTACCTGACGCGACCGGACGCGAGCTTTCCCGCGGTGGAGTACGCCGAATTGTTCCGTGAGCCGTCGGGCACGGGGCAGCGCAAGATCGTCCTGGCGCAGATGGACGGTGCGGGCGCGCGCGACGAGGTCTATAACACCGTCAACGGAAACATCCACGTGGCGGACGTGGAGGCAGGCACCCGCATCGAGCTGGCGGGAGCCGAGGCGCAGTACTTCACCCTCGGAGACCTTGATCGCAACGGATTCGTCGACATCGTCACGATCAACGAGACGACCGGCCTCGAGCATGTGCGGGCGTGGATGAACCGCGACGGGAGCTCGTTCGACCTCGTCGACCCGATCCTCTCGGCGGGCCTGCCACCGGAGCTTGACCAAAGCGGGCTCGGCGAGACGGTGGACATCGAACTCGCCGACCTCGTCGTAGCGGTCCCGGGTTCGATCCTGCCCAATCCATCGGTGGAGCTCTACTACGGCAACGGCGACGGTACGTTCGCCGACGTGGTCGGTGAGGAAACGTTCTGGATGGTAGACCACGACACGGTCGACGTCGTGCCCGCAAATTTCAGCCGCGACGGGCTGATCGACCTCTTCTTCTCGAACGACATACCGGACTCGCTCGTCTACACGAACAACGGCGACGGAACGTTGACTGCAGGGCCGGCAACCGGCTCCGGGCTGAGCGCGCGCGAGGCGGTCGCCGCCGACCTCAACGGCGATGGCTGGGCAGACATCGTGGAACGGCATTCGGTTGCGAGCCAACCGCGAATCTGGTGGAACGACGCGGGCGTGGGTATCGTGCCGGGGGCCCAGGTGGGTCCCGGAACGACGAACAACCTGGCGGTGGGGCAGATCCGATGAACACCACACGCACATCCGTCGCGCGTCTGTTCGCGCTCGCCACCTTCACGCTCGTCGCCGCCTCCGGCTGCCTCCTCCAACTCCCCGCGCCGAAGATCAACATCCACGCGAAGCCGGCGTACAACGACCAGGAGATCCTCATCCCGTACGACCTCTCCGGCGAGGGCCGCTACGCACGCGCACGCTGGACGCTGAGCGTCTTTACGGGTGTCGAGTTCGAGGAGATCGTAAGCCGTGAGATCCGGATGCCGAGCGGCAGCTCCGGTGTGCTGCAACTCGGCGAGCTGCCGGAGGCGCGGTTCAGGCTCGATTTCGCGTTGCTCACGACCAGGGACGGGAGCTACGAGACCGTTCCGTACATAACGAGGCGGGTTGAGTTCGTCGTGGACCGGACGCCGCCGCAGATCACCGGTATCACGCTGCAGTACTACCAGAATGGTATGCCCAACGCTGCGCCGGCAGCCGGGACCGATTCAGAGCTCGAGATCGAGCCACCTCCCTTCGCGCCGGAGTTCGAGTCCCCGAACCGTATCCTCTACACCCTGAACGATCCTCGTCCGCCGGTTCCCGAAGCGGACGAATACGAGGGAATCATCTGGCTGTGGGACTCCACGGAAGTATCACCGTCGGCGCTCATCACGATCGTCGTGATAGACGAGGCCGGCAACCGAAGCGACGTATTGGTTGAATCATGGTAGGACGAAACGCGCTGCTCGTAACCAAAATGATGATCGCCCTTGCGGTGCCAACGGTCGCTCAGCCGGTCCTCTTCGTCGGCTCCGCTCCCATCCACGCCGAAGTAACGATCAACGGGACCGCATATGGAACGACCCCGCTCCTCGTCCGCGATCTCGATCCGGGCGCCTACGAGGTGCGCGTTATCAAGCCTGGGTACGCTCCAGCACGCGAGCGGATCGAGCTGGGCGAGGACGAGGTGCGGGCCGTCGAGCTGCGTCCGGAGCCCGATCTGTTCGTGGGCGCCTTCTCGGCCCACGAGACGCTCGTCGACGGCACGGTCTACGACCGGCAAGAGTCCACATTCGTCCTGCCGTCGGGAACCTACGGGCTGCGAGCAGACGAGCGACAGCTCCGCCTCACGCCGGTCTACCCGAACGAAGGGGCGCTCGCCGCCGCCCGTATCGCGACGATCGCCGGAGGGATCGTGGCGATTCTTTCCACGGTGGAGGACGTCATCGTGGGTGATGCCGATTCATACTTCACGAGCCACCTCCCCTCCCCCGCGACGATCACCATGTGGACGATCACCGCAGGCGCCGGCGGGTTCTGGATCAGCCTCGCCGCCGACCGACGCGCGTACGAGGAACGTATGGTCGTGCGGCCCTTCGAGGACTCGCTTACGCCGGCGGAAGCCGAACGCTCCTTCCGCGACGGTGAGGCGGCGCTCGAGGCGGGAAACCTCTCACGGGCGCTGACGAACTACACGCGCGTCGTCGCCGACGGCGGCGCCAGCGAGTACATCCCGGACGCGCTCTACAAGAGCGGCCAGATCTACAGCGTCTCCGGCGACGCCGAGCTCGCCTCGCGCATGCTCGAAGTCCTCGTCGCCGACTTCCCCGCCCCGGACGTCTACGATCGCGGCCTGAAGGCGCTCGCCGACGCCTACGTGGCGTTGGGGCGCTACGACGACGCGATAGCGCGTCTCGAGCAGATGGTCTTCTACGACCCGCTCTACGCGCCGCAGGACATTGCGGAGGAGATACAGGCGATCGAGCGGCGCCGGGAAGAGGAGACCACCGAATGACGCGCGCGCGCCTCGTACTCGGTACCCTGCTCGCCCTGGCCGCCGTACCCGGCGCAGCGCAGGAGTCGTTCCTGCCCACCCCGCCGGGCCAGATCGAGACGATTCTCCAGCTCCTCGACGCCGTCGAGGCGGCTGAGGCAATCGTGCTCGCCGGCGACGAGCTCTCCGACGCCGAGCTCGAGGAGCTGGAGGAGCTACCCCGCGTCGCGGACGTCATCGGGGCCGAGGACCTCGCCGCCCGCGCCCGGAGTCTACTCGTCCTCGCCCGCCCGGCCGCCGAACAGGCACCGCGACAACCACCAGTGGACGTACCGCTGGAACCGGCGCGCGAAGACCGGCTTCGCCGCGACGGCGAGCGATTCCGCACGATGACGAACATCCTCGGCGCGACCGGCGGTACCGCGCTCGTACTGTCGGTCGGGTTCTACGCGCTCGCCGAACGCGACTATCGGCGATGGCGGGCAGCACCCGACGAGACGACCGGAACGGCGCTCTACCGATCGTGGCGCGCGTACGAGGTTCTGAGCCTCAGTCTGGGCGGCGGCGCGCTGCTGACCGCCGGAGTAGGCGTGCCGCTGCTCTTCGGGGCGGCCGACGCACCCGCGGCGTACACCGTCCCCCCGGCGCGCGAAGCGTACACGGAAGAGGAGCGCGCGGCTCGGCTGAACGGACTCTACGGCGAACGCGCGCGCATAGTTACCGCGCTCAACCGGTACGACGAGCGCGGACCGCACCGCGAGCTCGCCGGCACGATCGGGCTCGCTACCGGCGTGATCGGGTCTATCGCGTCGGTCACGCTCTACTACATCTCCGACGAGCGCTACCAGCAGTACCTCGACGCTCCCTTCAGCGACGAAGCCGAGCGGCTCGGCCGGCAGGTCAGATTCTTCGACATCCTCGCGGCGAGCAGCGCCGGCCTCGCAGGCGCCGGCTTCGCAACGAGCGCCGGAATCTCCGTGCTAACCGAGGACAAGCAGGAGCTCGAGAGCGCGCTTCGCCGGGTCAATCGGCAGATCATCACCGTTCGCACCGCACCGGCGATCGAGGTCCCGCCGCGCGCAGGCGTGCAGCGGCGGCTCGAACCGGGCGAGACGGACGGGCCAGTCTCGCCGGATCGGAGCGCGGAGGACGGCGACGGATGAAACGCGCACGTTCTACCGCGGTCGTGGCCTCGGCCGGCCTGCTTGTCTTCTCCGCCGCGCTCGCCCTCGCCGGCTGCCACGATCTGGTCAACCCGGTCGACCCGAACTCGCCGAGGTACACGGGACGGCCGACGCTCGCGGACCCGTCGGGCGAGCAGCCCGATCCGATCCTCCCGCCCATCGAGCGCTGGGAGACGATCGCGCAGCACGCCCCGGAACAGTTCCTGGGTCTCGAGATCCCGGAGGACGGAAGCCTCATCGACCCGCGGCAGCCCGACGATCCCAAGGAGTTCTTCGTGGTGATCACGTTCGAAGAGCCGGTGTACCAAGAGGACTTCGAGGGTGCGCTCGTCTTCGTGCGCGTCAACGACGGGTCTGCAGTCACGACCGGGATCGTCAGTCCGGAGGTAAACCCGATCTACCGGCAGGCGGTCATCCGCACCACGCCGCCGGAACCGCCGTTCTTCAACGCTGCCGGAGACGGCGCGGGGGGCGCCACCGTTCGGATCAGAGTGGTCGACGCGACCGGCGTGGTGGTGGGCGAGCGACTCTTCGGGTTGTTGCCGGGGGACTTCAGTGGCGATGGATTCGTCGACCTCGCGAACGACTGGACCAGCGGAGCGGCGCTCTTCGACGGTGCGCTGGCCGACGAGAACCTCCCGGAGACCGTGCGCGCGGACATGGACGCGAGCGGTTCGGTAGCCGCGGGGAGCTTCGACGAGGACATCCCCAGCACACGAAACATCGGCACGGCGCTCCCGCCTCCACCCCCGCCGTTCTGAGCAGGAAGCCTGTGCACGCACATCACGACACAGGAGCCGCTTCGACCGCGCCCCGCCGCCCCGGCTCCGTAGCGTAGCTCACTTACTCGTCATGATGTTCACGCCGTTCCAGTTCTCCGGGGGCGGGGCGGCGAGGTAGCGTGTGCACCGTTGTATGTACTCTTTCGCGAGTACGTCGCCGGGGAGGTAATCGAGCGTCTTCTTGAAGTAGCTTCTCGCGCGGTCGAAGCGACGGCCGTAGAAGAGACGGATGCCGTCGTGGTAGATCTTCCACGCCTGCTTCTCGTTCTCGCTCTGACGCAGCGCCGCGGTGTAGATGCTCTCGCCGGAGGTCTTGCCCTTGACCTGGACGAAGTCGACGAAGCGCGTGGGGATCTGATCCTTGACCTTGCGGAAGATGCTCTTGCTGACGATCAGGTCCTGGCCGTAGCTCTTCGTAAGCCCCTCGAGGCGGGAGCCGTAGTTCACCATGTCGCCGATGATCGTGTAGTCCATCTTCTTCTCGGAGCCGATGTTCCCGACGGTGACCACGCCGTAGTTGATGCCAATGCCGGTCTTGAAGATCGGTTTGCCCTCGGCGATATGCTCGCCGTTGATCTCGCCGATTGCGTCCTGCATCTCGAGCGCGGAGACGACCGCCTTCAGCGCGTCGTCGTCGTGCTTCACCGGCGCGCCGTAGAACGCCATGATGGCGTCGCCAATATACTTGTCCACGATGCCGCCATGATCCATGACGATATCGACAAGGCGCTCAAAGTATCTATTCAGGCTCGCGACGAGGTCGTCGGGCATAAAGCCTTCGGAGATCGTCGTGAAGTTACGGATGTCGCTGAAGAGGATCGCGAGCACGTCGTTCTTGCCGCTCAGCGCCGATTCGGGATTCTGGAAGATGCCGTCGATTACGTCCTTGGGCACGTACTTCTGGAAGATGTTCCGGATCTTCCGCTCGTTGCGCTGCGCCACGACGGCGCTCAGCGCAAAGCCGCGGATCTGCCGGTCCGCGCTTTCGAGCTTCACGAGCATCTTGTTGAACGTCCTCGCCATCGCGCCGATCTCGTCGCGGTACTCGACGGCTACCCGCTGTGAAAGATCGTTCGTCTGCGTGATGGTAAGCATCGTACGGACCATCCGCGACAGGGGCCGGGTGAGAATACCCGCGAAAAGGAGGAGGAGGATGACCGCGACGACGAGCGCCCCGCCAAGGATATAGTAGGTTCGGAGGTTGATCTCTTCGACCTCCGCGTAGAAGCTCTCCTCGGTGTCCGTGACGAAGACGAGCCAGCCGAACGGCTCGAAGACGAACGCCTGACCGACCCGTGCGCGGCCGCCCACGGTGATGCGCTGCCATCCCTCGCGCGCGCGATTCGCCCGATTCGAAAGCGCCTCGATCTCCTCCGGGTCGTCGAGCTCGACAGCACTCGTACTCATCTCCACGCGTCCATCTGTGCCGACGGCGAAGATGAGCTCGCTTGCGGTGCGTACGAGCGTCTGCGCGTACGATTCCACCGCCCGGCGCGTGACGGCGAGGTAGTCCGGGTTTCCCGCGAGATCGTTGCGGACGAGGAGATCCCACTGGTTCTGAGCGTACTTCTGAAGCTCCTGCGCCTTGAACCCGAGCGCCTCGATCGCCACCCGGGTGATACCCGAGCGTGCCGAATACGCCGACGTAATCCCCACGAGCAGGATCGTCACGATGAGCAGAGGCAGCACGACCAGGATGATCTTCAGGCGAATACTCATTCTCTTTCCTCATCGGCCCGGCTCGGGCCACCCTTTATCGCTATTGCGTGCCGTCGCCCGAACCGATATACGTAGCGTATGGGCGACTCGCGAAACCTCCCGCCGGCCGAGGACGTCTCAGTCGTGACCGACGACCTCGCGATCAACGAGGACGAACGTGAAGACATCGAGCGTGAAATCGACACGCTCGTGAACCAGAGCGGTCGTGAATCCTCGCTGCCGCCCGAGTTTCTGCGCCCTCGACGCAGCGGGTTCGGCCTGCCGGTACTCATCTGGATCCTCGCCGGGGCCGCGTTCGCCGCCGGGTTCTCCTTCATCTCCACCTACTTCGAGGTCCGCGAAGAGTCGATCGCGCTGGAGAGCAGCGATTACTTTACCACCGAGGCGCAGCTCATAGAAGAGATTCTTCGCGAGAGCGAGCAGCGTCTCGCCGCGAAGGACGACGAGATCAACGAGATTCAGGATCGGCTCGCCAGACTCGACTTGGAGAAGGCGAACCTGGAGGAAAACCTGGAGACCGAGGTCGCCGAGCGTGAGGCCGAGCTGCGGGCCGAGCTCGAGGCCGAGCTCGAGGCCGAGCGCGAGCGCCTCGCGCAGGCAGGTCGGAGCGAAGAGGAAATCGAGGCGCGACTCGCAGAGATCGAGGCCGAGCGCGAAGCGCAGGTGGCCGCGCAGATCGATGCCTTCCGCGCGCAGGCGCAGGAGGAGGTCGAAGAGCTCCAGGCACAGCTCGACGCGCAGGAGGCGCAGCTGCAGCAGACGCTCGAGGCGAGCCGCGAAGAGCGCGAACGGCTCGCCGAGGAGGCCGCGCAGCGCGAGGCGGAGCTGCAAGCGCAGTTCACCGAAGAGATCGAGGAGCTCGAGGAGGCCGAACAGGCGGCGCTCAGCCGAATCGAGGAGCTGCAGCAGCTGCGCGAAGACGAGCAACTGCTCACCGACCGCGTCCTTGGCAGCTTCGCGGTGATCGTCCAGGACATTGAGGAGGGGCTCACCGACGACGCGCTCGAAGGATTGGCATCGCTCGAGCGCCTGCTGCTCGGCGAAGGCGTCGGGTCCGGCGATCGTCGGCAGCGCCGCGCGACCGAGCTCGCGCTCGTGTCGACCCTGCGAGGTCTCGTGCGCGAGGTCGATGTGCTTCGGCAGAACATCGCCGTACGCGACCTGACGACGAGCGAGGAGGAGACCACCCAGATCGAGCAGGAGCGCGCCGCGAAGCTCATTCAGACGGCGGCGGAAACGGTGGAGCTCGCGGAGAGCGCGCGAGAGGAGGGCCGATTCAACGAGGCCCGTTCCCTCTATCAGCAGGCGCTCGCGACGATTCCCTCGCTCGAGAAGGTCTACCCGGGGATCCTCGACCTCGAGTCGACCCGCCGCGAGGTCGCGCTGGAGAGCGCGATCGGCGAGGCGCGATCGCTGCTCGACGCCGGAAGCAATCAGCAGGCGGTCAATCGGTACCTCGAAGCGGTTCGCACGATCGCCGCAGGCGAAGACGACGCCCTCCTCGACGTCGCCTCCGGCGTCGACGCCGCGCTCGCCGAGACGCGCGAGGATCTCCTTTCGGCGCAGGACGAGCTGCGCGATTCGTTGCAGGATGAGATCAGCGCCCGAGACGAGGAGATCGCGCGGCTCTCCCGCGAGCTCGGCGCGGCGCGCACGACTGTCGCGACCACCGAGGCGACCGTGGACAGGCTGCGGGATGAGCTCGTCGCGACGCAGGACCAGCTCGCCGGCCAGCGCCGCCTCGCCACCCAACGCGCTTCCGAGCTCGCCTCGCTTCGACGCGAGCTCGACGACGCCGAAGACGAGCTCGCCTCGATGGAGACCGACCTCGCCGCGGCGCGCAGCCGCTCGACGAGCCTTCAGCAAAGCCTCGAATCCGCGCAGCAACGTTCCGACGAGCTCGAGGCCCGGGTCGGTCGCCTCGAGCGGCAACTCGCGCAGACGAGCGCCACCGGGGCGGGCCGCGACGACCGGGTGGCGGAGCTCGAGGCGAATCTAGAGGCGACACGAGCGGAGCTCTCCTCGAACCGCTCGACGGCCGAGGAGCTGCGGGCCGACCTGGAGGAGGCGAACGCGCAGATTGCAGGGCTCGAAGAGCGCGTGGAAACGCTGCAGGAGAACCGATCGGCGACGAGCGTCGAGGAGGAGCAGCTCCAGCAGGAAGTCGAGGCGCTGCGCGGCCGCGTCGCCGAGCTCGAATCGCTCGAATCGGACATCGAGTCGCTGAGCACCGACTACGAGCGCGCGCTCGCCGTCGCGCAGCGTCGGGTGGAGTCGGGTGCGTACGCGCTCGCGCGCGCGGCGCTCGTCGAGCCGTTCGCGAGCGACGAGGCACGCAGCTATTTCCCAGGGTTTCCCGCGACGCTCGCGACCGCGCACGAGGGCGTGGTCGCGGAGGCCGAGGAGGAGGCGCGCGCCACCATACGGGGCGAGACGATCGACAACGTCATGGCGCTCGCGACCGAGGTCCAGCAGAACATCGAGGCGCCGCGCGACAGTATCAGCGTTCAGAGTTATGTCCGCCGCGAGCCGGAGCTGCGGGAGGTTGCCGACGAGCTGTTCGAGATCGTCGAGCTCTCGGCCCGCGCGATCTCCGCGCCGGAGGTCGAGTACAAGCTCCTTGGTAGCGTCTCACGCGTGACCGGGAACCTCGTGGTCGTGGAGCGGCTCGTGACGATCGACGCCGAGGTGGGCGACGCGATCGAGATCCGCCGGGCCCCAAGCCTGGGGCAGGAAGTACCCATCGGCACGGCGACAATCCTCGAGGTCACCGACCGCCGGGTCGTCGCGAGCATCGACGAAACCTACGAGGTCGACACGCAGCCGGCCGCGCGCGACCTCGTCTACCTCGCGCAGGAGTGAGCATGAGCGGGAGCGAGGCGTACCTCAGGCGTCCTTGTAGGCGGCGACGAGGTCCTCCATCGCGGCCTTGCCGTCGCCGAAGTACATAAGCGTGTTGTCGCCGGCGAAGAGCGGGTTCGCGATCCCGGCGAAGCCGGGGCTGAGGCTGCGCTTGATGACGACGACGGTACGCGCCTTGTCCACGTCGAGGATGGGCATGCCGCTGATGGGGCTCCCCTGCGGCTCGCGCGCGATCGGGTTCACGACGTCATTCGCGCCGAGCACGATCGCCACATCGGTATTCGGGAAGGTCGGGTTGATCTGGTCCATCTCGCGCAGCTTGTCGTAGCTGATGTTCTCCTCGGCGAGGAGAACGTTCATATGCCCCGGCATACGGCCGGCAACGGGATGGATGCCGAACTCGACGGTGATGCCGTCCTTCTCGAGCTGCTCGGTAAGCTGACGCACCGCCGTCTGCGCCCGCGCGACCGCCATTCCGTAGCCGGGCACGAGGACGACGCGCTGCGCGGTCTTGAGGATCATCGCGACCTCTTCGGCGCTCGTGCTCTTCACCTTGCCGGCGTAGATGTCGCCTTCCTGGCTCGACTCGACGACCGCGCCCACGCCGCCGAAGAGGACGTTGGCGAGCGATCGGTTCATCGCCCTGCACATGATCTGCGTGAGGATGATTCCGGAGGCGCCCACGAACGAGCCGGCGATGATGAGAATGTTGTTGGTAAGCACGAAGCCGGTCGCCGCGGCGGCTATACCCGAGTACGAGTTCAACAGCGCGACGACGATGGGCATGTCCGCACCGCCGATGGGGATGACGAGGAAGATGCCGAGCACGCTCGCGATCGCCACGAGCATCCAGTAGAGGCCGATGCGCGAGGGGTCGAGCACGATGAGCACGCCCACGACGATCGCCACGGTGAGGAGCAGGACCTTCACGATCTGCTCGCCGGGGTAGCGCACCGGCTTTTCGGTGACGATGCCCTGCAGCTTACCGAAGGCAATGAGCGAGCCGAAGAAGGTAACCGCACCCACGAGCCCAGAGGCCACCGTCGCGATCGTGACCTGGAGCTGCCCGCCGGCCCCGGCGTTGGCCGCAGCGGCCGCGCCCCCGGCGGCCGCGAAGAGCTGCGCGAGCACCGCGCCGGCGACGAGGATGGAGGCGCCGCCGCCGAACCCGTTGAACAGGCCCACGAGCTGCGGCATCGCGGTCATCTTGATCGTGAGCGCGAACACCGCCCCGATCGTAGAGCCGACCGCGATGCCGGCGACGATCCAGACCCAGGTGAGGACCTGCTGGTCCACGAGCGTCACCACGATCGCGATGAACATGCCCAGCGCGCCGAGCAGGTTCCCGCGAACCGCGCTGCGCGGGTGCGAGAGGCCCTTGAGCCCGACGATGAAGAGAACCGCCGCCAGCAGATATGCGGCGTCGACCCAGACATCGGCTGACAGCGCACTCACGAGGTGCCCCCTTTCTTAAACTTCTGGAGCATGCGATGCGTGACGAGGAAGCCACCCACGACGTTGATCGACGCGAAGACGAGCGCGACGCTCCCGAGCACGGTCGTCAGCGTGCTGTTCCCGCTCGCGACCGCGACGAGCGCCCCGATGATCGTGATCCCGCTGATCGCGTTCGAGCCGGACATCAGCGGCGTATGCAGGATGGGCGGGACCTTGGTGATAACCTCGAAGCCCACGAAGATCGCGAGCACGAAGATCGTGACGATGTTGAGGAAACTCATGATCGACCTCCCAGCCGTTCCCTGATATCCGGGTTCGGAATCTCGCCGCCGCGGGTCACGAGCGTCGCGGCGACGATCTCGTCGTTCGTGTCGATGAGCAGCTCACCGTCCTTGATCATCGCGAGCAGGAACGTCGTGATGTTCTTCGAGTAGAGCTGGCTCGCGTTGGAGGCGAGCGCGGAGGGGATGTTCACCGGCCCGACGATGGTCACGCCGTGCTTCACGACCGTCTTCCCGGTCTCCGAGAGCTCGCAGTTCCCGCCGCGCTCGGTGGCGAGGTCGACGATGACCGAGCCCGGTTGCATCCGCTTCACCATCTCTTCGGTAACGAGGACGGGGCTCGGTTTGCCGGGGATCGCGGCGGTCGTGATCACGACGTCGCTTTCGGCGAGGACGTCGCCCATGAGCTCGCGCTGCTTGCGGTAGAACTCCTCGTCCATCTCGCGCGCGTAGCCGCCGGAGCCCTCCGCGGTCTCGAGCTCCATCTCGACGAATTTGGCACCAAGGCTCTCGACCTGCTCCTTGACCGCCGGACGCACGTCGTACGCGCTGACCACCGCACCGAGTCGGCGGGTGGTCGCGATCGCCTGCAGGCCCGCGACGCCCACGCCTACTACGAAGGCCTTCGCCGGCACGATCGTCCCGGCGGCGGTCATCATCATGGGGAACATCTTCGGTAACGCCTCGGCGGCGAGGATCGCCGAGCGGTAGCCGGCGAGGTTGGCCATGGAGGAGAGCGCGTCCATGCTCTGCGCGCGGGTGATACGTGGGATCAGCTCCATGCTGAAGGCGGTCGCCTTGCCCTCGAGCAGGCGCTCAAAGGCCGGGTGCGGCGCGTACGGCTCGAGGAAGCCGATGATCGTCTGGCCGTCGTGTCCCGGTCCGTGATCGCTATCGCCTGCGGCGGCAGCCGAACGCACCGTCAGGAGCACGTCCGCCGTGGCTCGGGCGTCATCAACAGTTTCGGCACCACGTTCGGTGTACGCGCCGTCGGAATAGCCCGAGGGCTCTCCGGCTCCGGCTTCTACGACGACGTCCAGCCCCGCCTTGGTGAGCGACGGTACGTGCGCGGGTACGAGCGCGACCCGTCGCTCCCCGGGGACGGCCTCCCTGGGAACCCCGATCTTCATACTGACCCCTTCCTGCTGTGGTGCGACTAACATACGGTTTGCTCCCCGACCCTTCAAGCACAAATCGGACCTTTTTTATCGAGAATGGCGGGCCGGAGGGGGCGGCGCACCGGAGGGAAGGCGGGCGCGGCCGGCTCCGCGACCGCCGCGACGGTGATTGCCTCCGCGGCGACGGGGGTGTATCCTCTGCGACTATGTCATCGCCAGATCGCTCCGGCCCGACTCTGGGCGACCCGTCGACCAACCGTGACCTCTACCGCGGCCTCGTCACGCTCGCCGTGCCGATCATGCTCAACAACCTCCTGCAGATGCTCTACAACCTGGTGGACGCGTGGTTCCTGGGGCGACTCGGAGCCGCCGCGGTCTCCGCTCCCACGATCTCCTTCACGCTCATCTTCTTCCTGGTGATCTTCGGCGTCGCGTTCTCCATGGCCGGCACGACGCTCATCGCGCAGTCGAAGGGAAAGGGCGACATGGAGCGGGCGAACTTCTACGCCGGACAGGTGACCACGCTCCTCGTGGCGATGTCGGTGGTGATCTCCGTGGTCGGGCTCGTGGCCACGCCCACCCTGCTGCGCGTCATGCAGGTCCCCGCGGAGGCGTACGAGTACACCCGGCAGTACATGACGATCATCTTTGCGGCCATGCCGTTCATGTTCGTGAGCTTCCTGCTGCGCGCGGTGCTCCAGGGCATCGGCGACAGCATGACTCCGCTCATCGTGCAGATCGTCACGATCGGGCTGAACGTCGTGCTCGACCCCATCCTGATCTTCGGGTGGGGGCCCTTCCCGGCGCTGGAGGTCGCAGGAGCGGCGTACGCGACGGTGTTCGCGCGGCTCGTGGCGGCGGCGATATCGGCGTGGATCCTCATCAGCGGCCGAAAGGGAATCAAGCTCACGCTCGCGAACCTGAAGCCCGACTGGCCGGCGATCCGCAGGATTACCAACATCGGTCTGCCGAGCGCGATCGGGCAGGCGGTCCCGGCGTTCGGATTCACCGTCCTGCAGGGCATCGTGAACACGCTGGGCACTCCGGTCGTCGCGGCGTTCGGTATCGGCAACCGTATCGTGAGCCTCTTCAATATGCCTGCCATCGGCTTTTCGCAGGCGACCACGAGCATCGTGGGCCAGCGGCTGGGCGCGAGCAGGAAGGACCAGGCGATCACCGCGGTGAAGCAGAGCGTGCTCACCGTAGCGGCGTTCATCACCGTGGGTATGACGTTCACCTTCTTCTTCGGCGCGAGCTTCGTACGCTTCTTCGTCGACGACCCGGAGGTCATCGCGCACGGGCGCGACCTGTTCCGGATCCTCTCGCCGAGCGTCATGATCTTCGCGATCTTCATGGTCACCAACGGAGCGTTCCAGGGCGGCGGCGACACGAAGCCGGTCATGGTGCTCAACGTCGCGCGGCTGTGGGGCGTGCGCGTGCCGCTCGCCTACGTCCTCGTTCTCGTGGCCGGATGGGGGCCGATCGGCATCTGGTGGTCGATGTTCGCCTCCAACCTGCTGATCGCGATCGTCGGCTTCTTCTGGCTGAGCCGCGGCACCTGGCTGCACAAGATCGACCCGGCGACGCTGTGAGCGGCCCGGCGACGGGCGACCACGATCCCCCGCCGGCTCAGCTCACCCGGTGCCCCGCGTCCGCGTCTTCCCCGGTGCGGCGTGCTTCTCCACGTACTCGACGATCGCGGCGGCGATGTCGAGGTCGGTCGCTCGCTCGATCCCCTCGAGGCCAGGCGACGAGTTCACCTCGATCACGACCGGGCCGTGCTTCGTGCGCAGCAGATCAACGCCGGCGACGTTGAGCCCCATGACGCGCGCCGACCGCACCGCCGCCGACCGCTCCTCCGGCGTGATGCGGACCTGCTCGGCAACCGCCCCGCGGTGGAGGTTTGCGCGAAAGTCGCCGTCGCGGCTCGTGCGCTTCATGCTCGCGACGACGCGCTCGCCCACGACGAAGCACCTTATGTCCGAGCCCTTTGCCTCGTGGATGAACTCCTGCACGAGGATGTTCGCGTTCATGCCGCGGAACGCCTCGATGACACTCTCCGCCGCACTGTCGGTCTCCGCGAGCACGACCCCGATTCCCTGAGTACCCTCGAGCAGCTTCACGACGACCGGCGTACCGCCCACCATGGCGATCAGATCACCGGTATACTTCGTCGAATGCGCGAAGCCGGTCACCGGCAGCCCGATGCCCTTCCTCGCGAGGAGCTGAAGGCTGCGCAGCTTGTCGCGCGAGCGGGTGATCGCCACCGACTCGTTCACCGAGTAGACGCCCATCATCTCGAACTGGCGCACGACCGCGGTGCCGTAGAAGGTGATCGACGCGCCGATGCGCGGGACGATCGCGTCGATCCCGGTGAGCGCCTCGCCGCGGTAATGGATGCTGGGGCTATGCGAGCTGATGTTCATGTAGCACTGCAGCGGGTCGACGACGAGCACCTCGTGGCCGCGCATGCGCGCGGCCTCGGCGAGGTGTTCGGTCGAGTAGAGCTGCGCGTTGCGCGAGAGGATGACGATCTTCACGCGCCGTCCGCCCGGGCCCGGGGAATCGCCCGCTGCGTCACGACATCCTCGTACGCGTGGTGGTGACGCACGCCGGTGAGGTACGACCGGCGAGGATCGACGAGCACGCGTCCGCGCAACGCGGTGCGACCGAGCAGCATGCGAAACGTCATCGACTCCCGGCTCGCGAGCGTGATCTCCACCGGCCATTGCTCCGCGCCGATGCAAAGCGGAGTGCGGATCACGTACCGTTCCTCGCCCACGCCGCCGGAGTTCGTGACGCGGCGGCGGTCGACCACCGGCGCCTCGCGCACGAGGACGACGGCGCTGGTCTCCTGCAGCGGTGCGATCGTGAACCGAACCCAGCGCCGACCGTCGCGGTCGAAAGCTCCGACCGATTCGACGTCGAGCGAGGAGGTCCGGGCCCCGGTGTCGATCTTTGCCTTGATGACGGGGACTTCGAGCTCGGGCAGCGCGACCCACTCGCGCCAGCCCACGGTGATCACGGGGTGTCTCCGCAGCGAGCCACCGCGCTACTCCTTCACCTTGTACGTGTTGACGATAACGTCGGAGAGGTTGCGCAGGTACGGGCTGCGGTTGGAGCTGATCCCGGCATCCGCGAGGAGGTCGCTGCGCTCGCGTTCGAACCATCGGAAGAGGTTGCGCGCGGCGGCCGCCTCGTCCTTCGCCTTGTGGCAGATCCTGGTGAGCTCGCGCATCTCGTTCCGATTGAAGAACACGCGCGCGTCGTCGAGCTGGATGACGAAGAAGCCGTCCTCGGTGCGCTCGACGGTGACGTGATAGTCGGGCCGGCCGGCCTCGTGTCGCGCCTCGACCGCCTGGTGCGCGGCGACGTGGAGCCTCCGGTTGAACTGCTCGATCTTGCCCTTGTACTCGACCACCTTCGCCTGTTCGAGCAGGAGCTCGAGCCCGTCGTCATCGAGGCGCTTCGCGATCGCGACGATCTCCTCGATGAGCTCGCTACGGTGCTCGGTCGGCTCGGGCGTGTCGGTCGCAAGCTCCCGGCTGTCGGCGCGCGCCGCCTGCTCGGCGGCGGCCTGCTTCTTCGTAGTCGCCTGCTTCTTCGTGCTTGCCGGTTTCTTCTGTGCCATAGTGCCTCCTCCGCTACGCGTAATCGTAGCGAATCAGATCCGCGGCGATCTTACCGGAGAGCATCACGAGCGGCATGCCGCCGCCGGGGTGCGCGCTCCCGCCGCAGAAGTAGAGCCCGCCGTAGTCGGGGCTCCGGTTCGGGTGTCGGGCGAACGAGGCGAGGCGCGTATTCGACGCGATCCCGTAGAGCGCGCCGCGGTAGCTCATCGTCCTGCGCTCGATGTCTTCCGGCGTCATCACGCCCTCTTCTCCGATCGCGCCCGAGACGTCGCGCCCAAGACTCTCGCTCAGTCTCCGGATGACCGTGTCGCGCATACGCGCGCTCTCGCTCGCCCAGTCCTGCCCATCAACATACGGCACGTTGACCAGCAAAAACCAGTTTTCGCCCCCCAAAGGCGCGTCCGAGGGCGTCACCTTGGAGGTGATGTTGATGTAGATCGTCGGGTCGTCGGGAAGACGATGATCGTCGAAGATCGCTGCGAACTCGCGTCGGTAATCCGAGCTGAAGAAGATGTTGTTCACCGTGAGCTCGGGGAACTCCTCGCTCATACCCCAGGAGAAGACGAGCCCGGACGAGGACGGCTCGAGCCTGCGGTAGCGGTGGAGCTGCCGCGCGTCTTCGTCGCCGAGCAGCTCCGGGTAGGTGACCGACACGTCGACGTTCGAGACGACCGCGTCGGCCGACACGAACCGACTGCCAACCTCCACGCCGGTCGCCTCGCGCTTGCGGCGCGGACGCCCGGGACCGTTTGCACCCTCCCGCGTCACGATCCGGTCGACCTTCTCGCCGTAGCGGATCTCCACGCCAAGCTCGCCGGCCAGTCGCTCGAGCGCGCGCGGCAGCGAGTGGATACCACCCACCACCGCGTAGCCGCCGTGTACGTACTCGACGAAGGGAATGATGTTTAGCGTCGCCGGCGTACGGTACGGGCTCGACCCGTTGTACGTGGCGTAGCGGTTGAAGAGCTGGACGACGCGCGGGTCGTCGAAAAACGACTCGTTCGCCGCGTTCATCGTGCGAAGCGGATCGATCTGTCCCAACCGGAAGAGCCGGCTCCAGAAGAGCTTTGAGAACCAGGTTCGATGGTCGTGGAGGCTGTGCCAGAGGAAGATCTCGCTCGCCACCTCGTGGATTCGTCCGGCGTAGTCGAGGTAACGACGTACGTGATCGGCGGGCTCCCCGGTCTTCGCCTCGATCTCGCTCGCGAAGCGCTCGGGGTCGCCGTACGCGTGCAGCCTCGTACCGTCGGGCCAGAAGTAGTTGCAGATCACCTCCAGCCGCTCGACTTCGAGGTAGTCGGTCCATTCGCGGCCGGCGGCGGCGAACAGCTGTTCGAGCACGTAGGGCATCGTGAGGAGCGACGGACCGGTGTCGAAGCGCCACTCGCCCCGCGCCTCGCTGCCGGCCTTGCCGCCGGGCAGGCTCTGCTGCTCGTAGACGGTCACCCGCCAGCCGCTCGCGGCGAGGCGGATCGCCGCCGAGAGGCCGCCCAGCCCCGCTCCCACGACGACCGCGCGCCGGGCGGGTCGGGGAGCGGCGTCGACGCCACGCTGCTCGAATCGGTCTTTAGATCGGCTCATGCCCTGCGATCACCTCTCGATAGAAGTAGTAGCTGTCCTTCGGCACGCGGCGAAGGTCGGTGTAGTCGCAGAAGATAATGCCGAATCGGCGCGTATAGCCAAACGCCCACTCGAAATTGTCGATGAGCGACCAGAGGTAGTAGCCCTTGAGCGGAATCCCGTCTTCGATCGCGCGCGCGAGGATCCGGAAGTGCCGGCGCAGGTACTCGATGCGCTCGGGGTCGTGCACGCGCGTGC